>JBKEAO010000052.1:0-89210 GCA_047972335.1 Anaerocolumna sp.
ATAAAGTTAGCACCCTCCATACTAGCAGCGGATTTTGCCAAATTGGGAGATAATATAAAACAGGTAGAAGAGGCAAATGCTGATTACCTTCACATTGATGTAATGGATGGTAGTTTTGTGCCAAGTATATCATTTGGAGCTCCAGTTATATCATCCATTAGAAAGACAAGCAAGCTTGTTTTTGATGTGCATTTGATGGTGGAGGAGCCAACTCGTTTTGTAGAGGATATGAAAGCTGCTGGAGCAGATATACTAACTGTTCATGTAGAGGCATGTAAACATTTAAACAGAACATTAACGAAGATAAAAGAAATGGGTATGAAAGCAGGCGTTTCTTTAAATCCAACTACACCTTTATCTGCTCTAGATTACTGTTTAGAGGACGTAGATATGGTGCTGATTATGAGTGTAAACCCAGGCTATGGTGGACAATCTTATTTACCCCTTGCTACAGAAAAGATCAAATCTTTAAAGCAGTTAATCGATCGTAAAGGTAAGAATATTGATATCCAGGTGGATGGTGGTGTTTCCTGTGCCAATGTATCAGAAGTGATAGAAGCGGGTGCCAATATCATTGTGGCAGGAAGTGCTGTTTTTGGGGGAGATATTTCAAAAAATGTTAATGGATTTAAAGAAATATTTGCTTTATATAATAAATAAATGCTCCGTCCTTTGGGATGAATGAGAAAAAGGGGTTTATTTACATCGATTTATTGTTTATATGAAGAAATAAATCCTTCACGAAAGAAAGCAGGTAAGGATGAATGTACTATTATTGACAGGTGGAAGGGTATCTATTCCCTTTGCAACAGAATATATAAAAGACCTAAAGTATGACAAAGTAATAGCAGTAGACAGTGGTTTGATGTATGCCAAGGAATTGAATTTATCCCCTGACTATATAGTAGGGGACTTTGATTCGGTGGACCAGAAAGTTTATAAGGAATATACGTCTTCTAGTGCGAAAATCCTTCAGTTTAATCCGGAAAAGGATGCAACAGATACGGAACTTGCACTGGATTTGTGTCTAGAGCTAATGGCAGAAGAAGTGTATATACTTGGAGCAAGTGGAAGTCGTATTGATCATACTTTAGCTAACATACATTTGCTATATAGAATGTTAAAGAAGAATGTAAAAACTTATATCATAGATGAATGGAATAAGGTTTATCTAATGGATAATCAGCTTAAACTTTCTAAGGATAAGCTTCATGGATCTTACGTGTCTTTGTTACCCTTTATGGAGGTGGTAACAGGCTTGACTCTTAGGGGGTTTAAATATCCTTTAACGAATTACACTATGAAACCTTATTATAGTCTTGGCGTGAGCAATGAAATGATAGATGATACAGCAGATATTATCTTGCAAACAGGTATATTAATTGTAATAGAGGCAAGAGATTAATATATTAAAAATTAATAATCAAAATCATAGAAATGAAAAGAACTGTCAGAATTGATAAGAAATGAAAAAATGAAAAGAACTAAAAGAATTGATTAAAAGAATCGATTAAAAGAATTGATAAAAAGAATCGATTTAAAGAATTGATAAAAAGAATTGATAAAAAGAATTGATAAAAAGAATTGATAAAAAATTGATTAACAAAATTGATAAACAGAATTGATAAAAATAACAGATATAATAAGCTCTAAGAACTAACAGGTTGAAAGAAAATATAAATGAAAGAATGCCGCGAATGAATTCTTTTAACCGTATAGTGGCAGTTTCACATTATTTTACATGTGATAATAGGTATAAATATGAAATTAGGTATAGTAGGTTTACCCAATGTAGGAAAAAGTACATTATTTAACTCTTTAACAAAAGCAGGAGCAGAATCAGCGAATTATCCTTTTTGCACCATTGATCCTAATATTGGAATCGTTCCTGTTCCGGATGACAGATTAAAAGTGTTAGGAGATTTATATAATACAGAAAAAATAATTCCTGCTGCAATTGAATTTGTTGATATTGCAGGTCTTGTAAAGGGTGCTAGTAAAGGGGAAGGACTTGGCAATCAGTTCTTGTCTAACATTAGAGAAGTAGATGCCATTGTCCATGTGGTTCGATGCTTTGAAGATAGTAATATCATCCATGTAGATGGTTCCATAAATCCTTTAAGAGATATTGAAACCATTAATTTAGAATTAATTTTCTCTGATATTGAGATTATTGAGAGAAGAATTGCACGTACATCAAAAGGTGCTAAGAACGATAAAGCCTTAGCAAAAGAACTAGAGTTATTAAACAGATTAAAAGCTCATCTTGAAGCAGGTAATATGGCTAAGAGTTTTACAGATACACAAGATGATGAGGAAGCCGCTTTCTTAGAAAGCTATAATTTATTAACCTTTAAACCTGTTATATATGCTGCAAATGTTAAAGAAGATGACTTAATCAATGATGGAGTAGACAATAGTCAAGTGGCACAGGTTAGAGAATTTGCAAAAGAAGAGCAATCCGAGGTATTTGTTATATGTGCTCAAATTGAACAAGAGATCGCTGAATTAGACGATGATGAAAAGAAGATGTTTTTAGAAGAACTTGGACTAACAGAGTCAGGGTTAGAAAAGTTAATCAAAGCAAGTTATAACATCCTTGGTCTGATTAGTTATCTGACTGCAGGACCAAAAGAAACAAGAGCCTGGACTATTACAAAGGGCACTAAGGCACCAGGTGCTGCTGGAAAAATTCATACTGATTTTGAAAGAGGATTTATTCGTGCTGAGATTGTTAGTTACCAGAATTTGGTGGAATGTAAAAGCTATACGGTAGCCAAAGAAAAAGGTCTTGTACGATCAGAAGGTAAAGAGTACGTTGTTCAAGATGGAGATGTTGTTTTATTCCGTTTTAATGTTTAGGAAAGTGAGGTATTGGTATGTTGTTAAGTGCTGGGACAAGTATATTATTTCCTAACTTAGGAATAGAATTTAAAAATGTTGGTTCGTCTATTGATGTTTTTGGTTTCGAAATCGCTTATTATGGTATCATTATTGCTTGTGGTATGGCCCTTGGGTATTTGGTGGCAGAATGGCAAGCGAAGCGAACGGGACAAAACAAAGACTTGTATCTGGACTTTGCATTATACGCAATTATCTTATCTGTCATTGGAGCAAGAGTATTTTATGTGGTATTTTACTGGAGCGAATTTAGTGATAATCCAATAGAAATATTTAATATAAGAAATGGTGGACTTGCAATCTATGGTGGTGTGATTACCGCTGTAATTACTGGATTTGTTTATGCAAAAATGAAGAAGATATCCTTTGGTTTACTTGCGGATACTGGCTGTCTAGGTTTAATTACGGGTCAGATTATTGGTAGATGGGGAAATTTCTTTAACCGAGAAGTTTTTGGTAAATATACAGATGGTCCTTTGGCTATGCTTTTGGATTTAACTGATGTAAGCAGCGATTATACCATGTCGGTGGAAAGTCTTGCTTTAAAATATGCAGGAAAGCCAAAGGCTTATGAAAATATAATGGAGGTTAGAAATAATCCGGTCATAGTAGATGGTATCTCCTATATCTCTGTACATCCTACTTTTTTGTATGAGTCCCTTTGGAATTTATGTTTATTACTTATTTTAATTGTATATACAAAACATAAGAAGTTTGATGGAGAAGTTATATTGTTATATTTGGCGGGATATGGAATTGGACGATTCTGGATTGAAGCGATCAGAACAGATCAATTATTTTTATTTCAAACACCAATACCTGTGAATCAACTGTTAGCAGGTGTAATGGCCGTTGGTTCTATCGCTCTTATTTTGATCATAAGAAAATATGTAAAAAAGAGAAAAGTATAAAATTTTGAAACAATTGAATATATAATCTGAAAGAATAGGACTAAAATCCTATTCTTTTATTTTTGCCCACATATTGGTATTTTTTGTCGCGAATTGCATCTTACTACAATATGTTGTGCTCGTTAAAATTTAAACTACTAAAATTACATTTTTTCCTAAATATTTTATTATTTTTTTGGTTAAAAGGCTTGATATATTAAGAAAAGTGATATAAAATAAGCATGAAGTGGTACAAAGTGGAGTAAAGTGGTGGCCAATGGGAGCCAGATGGTGATTTTATGTTCATGGGAGAATACAATCATACAATTGATAATAAAGGTAGGATAATTTTACCTTCTAAATTTCGTGAAACTTTAGGTGATGATTTTGTTGTTACCCAAGGTTTAGACGGATGTCTTTTTGTATATCCTAATGAGGAATGGTCAAACTTTGCTGCTCAACTAAAAAACCTGCCTGGAAGTAAGGATGCAAGACAATTGCAAAGATATTTTATGGCTGGTGCAGCTAGCTGTGAAGTGGACAAGCAAGGAAGATTTTTGATCCCTTCTAAACTTAGAGAGCAGGCTGCTTTGGAAAAAGAAATTGTCTTCGTTGGAGTCTTAAGCAAAATAGAAATCTGGAGCAAAGAAAAATGGGACAGTAATAACAATTATGAAAACATGGATCAAATAGCAGATCATATGGCAGATTTCGGATTAAGTTTTTAATAGAAGGCAGGTGTAAGTATGGAACAAAAGAATCAAGAATTTAAACACAAATCAGTATTACTAGACGAAACAATTGATATGTTAAATATTAAACCAGGGGGCATCTATATTGACGGCACCTTAGGTGGTGGTGGACATTCTTTTGAAGTGTGCAAAAGACTAGGTTTAGAGGGCAGATTAATTGGAATAGACCAGGATGCTGCAGCAATAAAAGCTGGTAGTGAACGTTTGGAAAAGTTTAAAGATCAGATTACGATAGTTAGAAGCAATTACTCTAACATGAAAGAAATTGTCAAAGACTTAGAAGTTGACAAAGTGGATGGAATTATATTAGATTTGGGCGTCTCCTCCCATCAGTTAGATACGGTGGAGAGAGGTTTTACTTATAGAGAAAATGCACCCCTTGATATGCGTATGGATACTCGAATGGATAAGACTGCAAAAGATATTGTCAATGGCTATAGTGAATTTGATCTGTATCGTATTATAAGAGATTATGGTGAAGACAAATTTGCGAAAAACATTGCAAAGCATATAGTCCGTGTCAGAGAAGAAAAAGTAATAGAAACAACAGATGAATTAACAGAAGCCATTAAGGCTGCCATACCTATGAAGTTAAGAGTAGGAACTGGACATCCTGCAAAAAAAACTTTTCAGGCAATTCGTATTGAGCTAAATCAGGAATTAGAAGTATTAAAACAAAGTTTAGAAGATATGGTTTCAATCCTAGGTGATGAAGGACGATTATGTATAATTACTTTTCATTCTCTAGAGGATAGAATCGTTAAGACGGCTTTTAAAAATTATGAGAATCCTTGTACATGCCCTCCAAATTTTCCGGTTTGTGTTTGTGGAAATCAATCAAAGGGTAAGGTGATATCAAGGAAACCAATTCTACCATCAGATGAGGAACTAACTGAGAATAAGAGAGCAAAAAGTGCGAAATTAAGAGTGTTTGAGCGACACTTATAGAATATAGGGAGGGAAAGTTATGCAGGAAAATAAAAAAACAAGATACCCATATCCAGTAGATGGAAATACTGCAAAAAAATTACAAGTGATTCCAAACTATATTGAAGAGGAAGATATTCTTCGGGTTCCTGTAAGAAAACAAAAAAAACAAAAAGCAGTAAAACCTGCTATGAGTTTTTTTACACTATTCTTACTATGTGTAGCAATTGGTGGAACATTATATACTTGCGTAGATTACTTAAACGTGCAGAGTACAATACTTTCTAATAAACATGAAATTACAAAATTAGAAAAACAATTACTAAAACTACAGAATGAAAATACAGCAGCTAAGACGGAATTAAATGCATCTCTTGACTTAAAAAGTATATATGAGGTGGCTACAAAAGAGCTTGGAATGGTTTATCCGAACGAAGAACAGGTCATATCCTATAAGAGCACAAAAAGTGATTATGTAAAACAATATAAAGACATACCAGAAGACAATACTTCATCTATTTTGGACAAGTTATTAAACCCATAAGGAATGAAACGACCGAAAAGGCGTAAGAGACTGCCGCAAAATTTGGCTCTACGGAAATGACTTTTGCAATAGTCTCTTTGTTGCATTTTGAAGAAGTGAATTTGTAGAGTTAACAGTTGTTGGAAAGGCATGGTTTTAAAATGAGAAATAATCCTTCAGGGAAAAAAATAAAAAAGTTTACCAATCGGATGAGAGGAAAGTTAATGTTTATATTTGTGCTCTTAACTTTATTTATGTTAGGGCTAATTGCACGTTTATTTGTAATTAACTATACCGATGGGGAAAGATATGAAAAAAGAGTATTATCACAGCAAGCTTATTCCAGCAAAGTGATTCCTTATCAAAGAGGAAGTATATTAGATAGAAATAAAACAATCTTAGCAGTCAGTGAAAAGGTGTACAATGTTATTTTGGATGTAAACAACATGTTAGGGGATGAAGATTATTTAAAACCCACCAGAAAAGCGCTTACTGAAAGTTTTGAATCTATCACCGTTGATACCATTAATGACCTAGTTGAAAACAAATCAGAAAGTCGTTATAGTATATTGTTAAAAGGAATCAGCTATGATGAAATGACAAAATTTAAAGAAAAACAAGAAAAGGACACTGATATCAAGGGTGTTTGGTTTGAAGAAGATTACGTTAGAAAGTACCCATACAAGACCTTAGCAAGTGACATCATAGGCTTTACTACAAGTGGTAATGTAGGGAATTGGGGTATTGAGCAATTTTATAATGAACAGTTAAATGGAACCAACGGAATTGAATTTGGCTACATCAATGAAGAACTAAATCTTGAGAGCACTGTAAAGGGCGCTGTCAATGGTAATACCATTATATCAACTATTGATGCCAATGTACAAGGTATTGTACAGCAACATATCAAAGAATTTAACGAGGAATATGGTAGTGAAAATATCGGGATTTTAATCATGAATCCGAATAATGGAGAAATTTTGGCTATGGCCTCTAATGAAGAGTATGACCTGAATAATCCAACGGATTTAACCTCCTTTTATACAGCAGAAGAAATCAGTGGAATGACAGAAAAAGAAAGACTTGATAATCTAAATGCCATCTGGAGAAATTATGTAATTAGTGATACCTTTGAGCCGGGGTCCACATTTAAACCATTTACCATTGCAGCTGCCTTAGAGGAGGCACTGATTCATAAGGATGATACTTACATATGCGATGGATATGAAATGGTAAAAGGTGTAAGGATCAATTGCAGTAAAAGAACAGGTCATGGTGTTATTACTTTGGAACAGGCCCTTATGTATTCCTGTAATGATGCTTTGATGCAAATAGTTGAAAAAGAGGGCAAAAGTTTATTTTATGATTATCAATCCTTCTTTGGATTTGGAAGTAAAACAGGTATTGACTTACCTGGTGAATCAAGTGGTATACTTGTGAAAGAGGAAAATCTAAATCCTGTTGAACTTGCTACAAGTAGTTTTGGACAAACATTTACGACTACTATGGTACAGATTGCCAGCGGTTTTTCCTCATTAATCAATGGTGGATATCATTACAAGCCTCATATTGTAAAACAGATTATTAGTCCACAAGGTGCTATTGTTTTAGATCAAGAGAAAGAACTTGTTCGGATTAGCACATCAAAAGAGACTTCTGAATTTGTTATGGATTCTATGTTTGAAACGGTAGAGGAGGGAACCGCCTCCGGTGCTAAAGTATCCGGGTATAAAGTGGGAGGAAAAACTGGAACGGCACAAAAGCTTCCAAGAGATGCAAAGACCTATTTGGTCTCCTTTGTAGGATGTGTTCCAGCAGATGATCCTGAAATAGTAATATATGTAGTTGTTGATGAACCACAGAATGTAGTAAAACAGGCAGATAGTTCTATTGCTACTAAGCTAGCAAGCAGAATACTCAATGATGTACTGCCGTTTTTAGAAATATATCCATCATCTGATGTAGAGGTAGAAGAAGCAGGAGATACAGAATTATCCTTACCTAGTACAGAAACAGCGGAGCCTAATACTACAGAAAATAATGATGCAGAAGAAAGTAACGAAATTGAGACAGAGGGGGAAGATAATACAGGAGTTTCTGGCGAAGATGGAAACACTGAAGGAAACAATGTAGAGGAAACACAAGAAGGTCTTAAAGAGAATGATAATGAAGGTGCAGATCTAGAGGGGCAGACAAATAATGAGGATAGTTCTTCGTTTAATCCAGATTTTATAGAAAATTCGGATGAAAATGAGGAAGAAGAAACGAGTAATTAAGAAATAATCATAACCTTGTATATCTTGTAATAAAATAAAGGGATTAGATATATGAGGTTATCTTATGGCAAGAAATAAAACCTTTAATAAACGGAATGTGGTTATCATTGCCTCGGTTGTTATAGTAGCGGCTTTTTTGCTATCATTTAGACTTGGGTACCTTATGATTATAAAATCAGAAGAGTATGCATTAAAAGCGCAAGAGCTACATGAGAGAGAAAGGGCCATCAAAGCAGAGCGGGGTACCATATATGATAAAAATGGAATTGCAATTGCAACGAATAAGCCCGTTAGTACAATTTCAGTCATATACCGTCAGGTAAAAGAACCAGAACAAGTAATTAAAGCGTTATGTGAAAAGTTAGGATTAAGTGAAGCATATGTAAGAAAAAGAGTAGAAAAGGTTTCCTCCATTGAAAGAATCAAATCAAATGTTGATAAAGAAATTGCTGATGAAATCAGAGATTTAAAGCTTGGTGGTGTAATGGTGGATGAGGATTATAAAAGATATTATCCATACGGTTCTCTTGCATCAAAAGTAATTGGTTTTGCTGGTAGTGACAATCAAGGTATTATTGGTCTTGAAGTGGAATATGAAGAATATTTAAAAGGTACGGATGGAATCATTCTTACATTAACGACAGGATATGGTGTGGAAATTGAAAATGCTGCAGAAGACAGGATAGAACCAATTGCAGGAAATGACTTATATACCAGTCTGGATGTAAATATTCAAAAATATGCAGAACAAGCTGCTCTTAAAATTATGCAAGCTAAAAATGCAAACAATGTTAAGCTAATACTTATGAATCCTCAAAATGGTGAATTATATGCCATGGTAAATGTACCGGAGTTTGATTTAAATGATCCTTATACCTTAACAGAAAATATGCTAAAAGATATGGATCAATCCTCCTTGACTGATAAGCAGACAACAGATTTACTCAATAACATGTGGAGAAATGCAAGTATTAGTGATACATATGAACCAGGTTCTACCTTTAAGATCATAACCGCCACAGCAGCTTTAGAAGAGAAGGTAGTTGATTTAAATGATACCTTCTTTTGTCCGGGGTATAAGGTGGTAGAAGATCGAAAGATTCGTTGCCATAAAGTAGGTGGCCACGGAAATGAAACCTTTATAGATGGTATTAAAAATTCCTGCAATCCAGTTTTTATGGAGCTTGGTGCAAGAGTTGGTGTTACAAATTTATATAAATATTTTGATAGACTTGGCTTATTTAGAAAGACAGGGGTGGATTTGCCTGGTGAAGCCAGATCTATTATGCATAAAGTTGATAATATTGGTGCAGTGGAACTTGCAACCATTTCCTTTGGTCAATCCTTTCAAATCACACCACTTCAACTTCTAGTGGCTGCTAGTGCAGTAGTAAATGGAGGGAATATTGTTACACCACATTTTGGAGTGGAGGTAAGAAGTAGAGAAGGTTATACTGTAAAAACCTTTGAATATGAAGGGGATAAAGGGGTTGTTTCAGAGGAAACTTCTGCATTAATGAAGGAACTTTTAGAAGCAGTTGTATCAGATGGAACAGGAACAAAAGCATACTTACCTGGTTTTCGAATTGGCGGTAAAACTGCTACTTCAGAAAAATTACCTCGTAGTAGTAATAAATACATATCTTCTTTTATTGGTTTTGCTCCTTCTGATAATCCACAAATTATTGGTATTGTTTTAATAGATGAACCAACAGGCATATATTATGGTGGAACCATTGCAGCGCCTGTTATCTCTGAAGTTTATGAGAATGTTTTACCCTACCTTGGAATTACACCACACTATACAGAAGAGGAAATCAAAGAGTATAACATTGGTAAGATTATTATGCCAGATTTGGTAGGTTTAAAAAAATCAGAAATAAAAGCAGCAGTAAAAGTATATGAATTTAGAGATATCTATTACATGGGAGAGGGAGATAATGTTTTAGAACAATTCCCCCTTGCAGGTGATATGATCAATAAGAATAGTGATTTAATTCTATATATGGAGTAAGTTATATTAATATGGGTTTGGCTTTTTACACGCAAATCACAAAAAGAGAAGTTTTGGGAGGATAGGGGATGGATTTTAGCGTATTAATGCCAGTTCTAATATCATTTGCAATATGCGTTATACTGTGTCCTATTATGATTCCATTTTTAAAAAGAATGAAGTTTGGTCAACAGGTACGAAATGACGGGCCTAGAAGTCATGTAAAGAAAACAGGAACTCCTACTATGGGTGGAATTGTAATATTGCTCAGTGTAACACTTACAGCAGTCATTTACATCGGTAAGGAGAAGGAGATGATTCCAGTCTTGTTTGCCACGGTAGGTTTTGGATTGATTGGCTTTTTGGATGATTACTTAAAGATTGTTATGCAAAGGTCAATGGGGTTAAAACCCTGGCAGAAGTTATTTGGGCAGCTTATTGTAACTGGTATATTTGCCTATTATCTTAAGAATTTTACTGAAATTGGAACAGCGATGCTCATTCCTTTTACAGGAGGATTTCAGGGTGGTAAATATTTAGACACAACCTATTTTTATATACCACTGCTTTTTCTTGTAATGCTTGGCACTGTAAACGGTGCTAATTTTACAGATGGGTTAGATGGATTAGCGAGTAGTGTTACCTTATTAATCGCTACCTTCTTTAGTGTGGTAGCAATAGCGATTCATAGCGGCATATCCCATATAACCCTTGCTGTTACAGGCGGTCTATTGGGCTTTTTACTCTTTAATGTGTACCCAGCCAGGGTTTTTATGGGAGATACAGGGTCCTTAGCCATTGGTGGATTTGTGGCCGCATCTGCATATATGTTAAGACTACCGTTATTTATATTGATCGTAGGTTTGGTATATTTAGCTGAAGTGCTCTCTGTGATCATACAGGTAGGTTATTATAAATTATCAGGCGGAAGACGTATCTTTAAGATGGCACCCGTCCATCATCACTTTGAATTAAGTGGCTGGCCGGAAACAAAGGTGGTTGCAATATTCTCGATTTTGACAGCAATTTTGTGCTTAATCGCACTTATAGGTTTATAACTTTAAGGAGGATAATGATAAAATGAAATTGGAAGAAAATGTGGTTCTGGTTTTTGGTACCGGACTTAGTGGTATAGCAGCAACCAATCTTTTGCAAAATACGAATACAGAGATTATACTCTTTGATACCAATACTGACCTTAATCGGGATGAAATAAAAGAAAAGCTTTCCCCTGAGTTTAATGGAGAAATCCTACTTGGAGAGTTAAGTGATGAAGTGCTTGAAAAAGTTGGCATCACGGTACTTAGTCCTGGCGTACCAACAGATCTAGATATTGTAAACAAAATGAGAGAGAAAAACATAACAATAATCGGTGAAATAGAGCTTGCCTATTATTTTTCCAAGGGTAAAATTGCTGCTATCACCGGTACCAATGGAAAGACAACTACCACCACGCTTCTTGGGGAAATCATGAATACATATTATAAAGAGGTTTTCGTTGTAGGAAACATTGGTATACCTTATACAAAGGTGGCAAGAGATACTACCGATGAAAGTGTTGTTGTAGCCGAGATGAGTAGTTTTCAGTTAGAAACCATTGAGGCATTTAGACCTGACGTAAGTGCAATATTAAATATTACGCCAGATCATTTGAATCGCCATCATACGATGGAAAACTATATTAAGGCTAAATTTAATATAACAAAAAATCAGAATTCCACGGATGTCTGTGTTCTAAATTATGAAGATCCAGTGCTAAGAGAATTTGGAGACGCGCTACCATGTAAGGTGATTTATTTTAGTAGTCAGCATACTTTGTCTCAGGGCATATATTTACAGGATGAAAATATAATATATAGTATGGATGATACCAAAGAAATTATCTGTAACATTCATGAGCTTAATATATTTGGACGACATAGCTATGAAAATGTCATGGCAGCTGTTGCTATGAGTTTGGCTTTAAATGTTCCGGTTTCTTGTATCAAAACAGCCATCAAAGCCTTTGTTGCTGTTGAACACCGTATTGAATTTGTTACGACTAAAAATGGTGTGAAGTATTTTAATGATTCCAAGGGAACCAATCCAGATGCTTCTATGAAAGCCATTGAATCTATGGAGTTTCCAACATACTTAATAGCAGGTGGATATGATAAGGGATCTGAGTTTGATGAATGGATTGAGGCCTTTCAGGGTAAAATTAAGAGCTTGGTACTAATTGGTCAGACAAAGGAAAAGATTGCAAAGACCGCTAGAAACCATGGATATCATCATATTGTTATGACAGATACCTTAGAAGAAGCGGTTAACATATGTTTTGAACATGCAGATAATGGGGAATGTGTCCTGCTATCGCCTGCCTGTGCAAGTTGGGGAATGTTTAAAGATTATGAGGAACGTGGCCGCTTGTTTAAAGAATATGTAAAAAATTTAAAGTAAAACCTATAAAGTGAAACGCATAAAGTAAAACCCATAAAGTGAAACCCATAAAGTAAAATCCATAAGATAAAACATAAGCAATTATATAAAGTGAAAAGTTAAAAGGTAAGCATGCGTTAGAATAAAAGTCTTATGTGTAAAATAAAATAAGTATAAGTCAAAGAGAAATTCCATATGGATAACATTCATATGGAAATAAAATTTTGTACGATAGCGTACAGATAGGAGCTAACATGACAAGGGAAGAAAGAGAGAGGACTAGGGCGAAAAAATTTCATAGTTATTACGATTACAGCCTTCTGTTTCTTACACTGTTTCTAGTGTGTTTTGGGTTGGTAATGATCTATAGCACAAGCTCTTATAATGCAAGTAGAAAATATGGAGATCCAGCATATTATCTAGAACGGCAGATGGTTTTTGCAGTAGTTGGTATTGTTGCAATGCTAATTGTTTCAAAAATTGATTATAGAATATATATTAAGAAATTGCCTATTATTAAATTCAGGCCTGTTACACTTTTATATATTTTATGTATGTTTTTTCAAGTGTATGTAATGATATTTGGTGATGATAGAAATGGATCTAAAAGATGGATTGAACTTGGCCCTTTTGGTAGCTTTCAGCCCTCAGAATTATCAAAAATTGCAGTTATTTTATTTACTGCATACATAGTCAATTTGGCACCTAAAAAACTGGATAAATTCACTGGATTTCTAAGAACAGCTTTTTTTGTAGCACCACTGATCGGTCTGGTACTCATTGAAAATTTTAGTACTGCATTGGTAATGGGTTGTATACTCGTTGCAGTATGCTTTGTCGCAAGTAAAAAAAAGCTTTATTTTATAGCCACTGGAATCTTGGGTATGGCCATTGGTTTTATTGCAGTATTTGGCGTTAGCTATAGAAGTACTAGAATTGATGTATGGAGAAATGTGGAAACCCATGAGAAAGGGTATCAGATTCTACAAGGTTTGTACGCTATAGCATCTGGTCGTATTTTTGGTAAGGGACTTGGTGAAAGTATGCAAAAGCTTGGTTTTATACCAGAATCCCATAATGATATGATTTTCTCGGTGATTTGTGAAGAACTTGGACTATTTGGTGCTGTTTCAGTTATTTTGTTATTTGTTATGGTCATATGGAGGCTATTTGTCATTGCAATCAATGCAAGCGATTTATATGGTGGACTGATTGCTACAGGAGTACTTACACATATTGCCATTCAGGTATTGATCAATGTTGCAGTAGTAACCAATACCATACCCTCCACAGGAATACCACTTCCCTTTATCAGTTATGGAGGTAGTTCCCTGCTGGTACTTTTAATTGAAATGGGTATTGTTTTATCCGTTTCTAATCAAATTAAGTACGAAAGATAAATGTTTTGTAAGAATTATTCTTGTTTTGTAAGAATTATTCCTGTTTTATGATGTAGGAGGTATTTACTTTAACAGTCAGCTGGCACAAATATTGGAATATAACATATAGTATTATATATATTCTTAGGTTGAGGTGCGACATGGCATTTATTGAAATAGTCGGAGGAAAGCAGCTGAATGGAGAAGTTAACATACAAGGTTCTAAAAATGCAGTATTGCCTATTTTGGCAGCTACTGTACTAGTAAATGGAATTACAAAATTAAATCATTGCCCCAAAATATTAGACGTATATAGTATGATAAAAATTTTAGAGGCAATCGGTTGTAGACTCTGGTGGGAAAATTCTTCTCTCTTAGTGGATACAACGAATATCCATACATCAACCGTACCAGAGGAAGATGTAAAAAAAATGAGATCTTCCGTAATCCTTATGGGCGCTTTGCTTGGAAGAACAGGTGCTGTTACCATAACGTATCCTGGAGGTTGTACCATTGGTGCAAGGCCAATAGACTACCATTTAAACGCTTTTAAACAAATGAATGTGTATCTCGAAGAAGAGGACGGGCTAATTGAATGTAGTACAAACGGATTAAAGGGAAATGATATACTACTTGATTTTCCAAGTGTTGGTGCTACGGAGAATACCATATTAGCTGCTGTGTTAGCATCTGGTAAAACAAGGATTTTTAATGCTGCTATGGAACCAGAAATTTGTGAACTATGTAAATTTTTATCTGCTTGTGGGGCGAAAATTTATGGAGCTGGTACCCAGAGAATTGAAGTGGACGGCGTAGACTTTTTACATTGTGTAGAGTATACCGCTGCATCAGACAGAATTGTTGCAGGGACCTATTTGGCAGCTGTTGCAGGTTGTGGTGGAGAAGCGGTTCTAACAGGAATTGGATGTGGAAGTCTTCATACAGTGGTAAGTGTTTTACGAGGCATGGGGTGCAATATCGTGTGTGGTGATAATTATATTATTATTGCTTCATCTGGTAATTTAAAACCTATTCCTTATATTAAAACAGCACCATATCCAGGATTTCCTACAGATATGCAATCACAATTCATGTCTATCCTTACGAAGGCGAAAGGTAAAAGTGTAATATCGGAAGAGATTTTTGAAGACAGATACCAAAATACAGCTGAACAAATAAAATTTGGTGCAAACATTTTAGTAAACGGAAGAGAAGCGACGATTCGTGGCGTAGATCAGCTAACAGGAAGTGAAGTTTATGCCAGTGAATTAAGAGGGGGGGCTGCATTGGTCATTGCCGGATTAATGGCAAATGGAAAAACAACGATTCATAATCCTGACTTTATTAGAAGAGGTTATGAAGACATATGCAGAGACTTTTCATTATTAGGAGCTTCGATTAACTTTAGAGAGTAACTTAAGAAACTGATGTAGGAATAAAGTACACATACAAAAGGAGTTTTAATGAAGAGGCAAACAAACATCAATCATGAAAATTCATTTTTATTACGACTAACAAAACTTCTTTTATTTTGTGTAGCTATTTTCATCCTTTTCGTAGTCATTTATGTTTTTTGTGGTCTAAAAACTGTAATCATTGAAGGTAGTACCAAGTATTCCAAAGAAGAGGCACAGGAGTTGATCATTACAAAAAAAACAGATGGGAATACCTTTCTTTTTTATCTTAGAAGTATGTATGGTGAAAAAGAAAGTATTCCATTTGTAGATGATTACGATGTTAAAATATTGGATAAGAATACAGTGAAAATACATATTTATGAGAAAGCGATGATAGGATGTATCAAATATATGAGTAGTTATATGTATTTTGACAAAGATGGTATTATTGTTGAAAGCTCAAATGAAAAAATAGCAGATATTCCATATATAGAAGGTTTGAAATTTAGTAGATTCGTATTATACCGCCAGCTGGAGGTGGAAAAAAAGGAGCTGTTTGACATAATTTTAAACCTTACACAATTAATACAGAAGTTTGAATTAGAAGTAGAAAAAATTCAATTTAATGAAAAATTAGAAGTAACGTTAGTCAGTGGAAGTAATAAAGTGTTGCTTGGTAAGAGAGAAACCTATGATGAACAATTAGCTGAACTAATGGAAATTTTACCAAAAGCAGATAATCTGATCATAGATATGAAGGATTACGAAGAAGGACAAGATAAAAATATTATAGGTAGACCTATTGAAAAATAACTTAACAGTCTAAGTAAATTAACTCATAAAATGTTTCGCTTTTAAGAATGATGATGAGTAAAGTTGCTCATAAATATACTTAATGATAAATAAAATCAATAAAGAGTGAAACTTATTGATAAATAAATAATAAAAAATAAAAAAAAATTAGTAAAAATTACCCTTGTTTTACATAAAGATAAAAGTTGAATTTAGAGTATAAATAGTTTATAATGATAAATAAAGGGTTTTTAGAACATGTTGGTATGGTGAAGGAGGAAGAACCTTGCTTGAAATAAGAACGAACGAAGCTGATGCTACTGCAAAGATACTCGTGATTGGAGTGGGTGGAGCAGGAAATAATGCTGTAAATAGAATGATTGAAGAAAATATTGTAGGTGTTGATTTTATTTGTGTGAATACGGACAAGCAACACTTAAAGAATTGTAAAGCACCTCAATGTATCCAAATTGGTGAGAAACTTACCAAGGGCTTAGGTGCAGGCGCACAACCAGAAATTGGCGCACAAGCTGCAGAAGAAAGCAGAGAAGAATTAATAGAATTAATCAAAGGCGCAGATATGGTTTTTGTTACCTGTGGCATGGGTGGCGGTACTGGTACTGGTGCAGCACCAGTGGTAGCTCAAATTGCAAAAGAACTTGGAATTCTGACAGTTGGTATTGTAACAAAACCATTTAAATTCGAAGCAAAAGCACGTATGAACAACGCTTTAGGCGGAATTGAAAGATTAAAGGAACATGTGGATACACTAATTGTTATTCCGAATGATAAATTATTAGAAATTGTTGATAGAAGAACCACAATGCCAGATGCACTAAGAAAAGCAGATGAAGTATTACAACAAGGTGTACAAGGTATTACAGACTTAATCAATGTACCTGGATTGATAAATCTGGATTTTGCCGATGTGCAGACAGTAATGAAGGACAAGGGTGTTGCCCACATAGGTATTGGTCTTGGTAAAGGTGATGATAAATGTATTAATGCTGTAAATCAAGCGATTACAAGTCCTTTGTTAGAAACAACCATAAGAGGTGCCTCACATGTTATCATCAATATTTCTGGTGATATTAGTCTAGTTGAAGCCAACGAAGCTGCTACTATGGTACAAGAATTAGCAGGTGAAACTGCAAATATTATTTTTGGTGCGATGTACGATGAAAGTACACCTGACTTAGCTACCATTACCGTTATTGCAACAGGGCTAGATCGTTCCGTTGATGCGAAAGATTTATCCAAGGGACCTGGATTTTTAAAACAACCTTCTGCAAGGCCTGAGTATAATTTTAACAGTTTAAATCACACTTCTCCTTATGCAAAAGCCCAATCACAGGTTGCAGCAACCAACCAAAGTTATAACAGTAGACCAGTTAATTCGACGCCTTCTAGTACATATGCTAGCAATAATAGTCAAATTACCAATAATGTTGAAGCGAATAGCATCAAAATACCAGAATTTTTACAGAAAAATAGAAATAATAAATAATCATATTTTAAAATAAATAGAATAGGGAGTCTGTTTCAAAATTAGATTTTAGTCTAATTTTGGGACAGGCTTTTTTGATTTAACCAAAAGCGAGAGAATTAAATCCTAAATATTGCAGAAGATGGAACAGTATCCAACATTAATTGCAAGAAAAATACATTTAATTGGTAAACTTAAATTATTTTTCTTGAATTTTGTAGGTATGGGTAAATAAAAAAGCAAATTAGATTACCAGAAAATGACAAAATAAATAGTGGGAAAAAGTTATAATGGGATTCATAAAATACAAGTTCAGCAAAGAGGGGTGAGTGTGTACTTAGAAGTTTATATTGATGTCATATTCATAATCAATTTTATGATGGATCTGATTCTCTTGGTGATGGTAAAAAATATTATTAAATTTCCTACCTCAAAGTTTAGACTTTGTTTGGGTGCATTTGTGGGAGCTGTAAGTGCTTGTATCTTTTCTCTTGTTCAGAATATAAATACAGTTGTACAAATGTTAATCGTTTACATATTTATCAGCTATTTTATTATAGTTGCAGCATTTAAAAAACAAAAAATCAAGGCAAGAATAAAAGGGGTTATTCTATTGTATATAACCACATTTTTTTTGGGCGGTGCAATGAATGCAATCTATTACAATACAAAGATTGGATACTATTTTTCAGAAATAGTAAATGGAAGATTTGTAAATATAGAGATATTCCATAACCGTAAAGTTTTATATATTATTCTGGCTATGATAATGATTTTATTGTCAATTTTTATTTTTGTAGCTATTTTTAAACATAGTAAATCAGAGCCAGGATTGTACCAGATGGAATTGGTATATGGTGAAAAAAAAACAAACATAGTTGGCTTTTTAGATACAGGCAATCAATTATATGATCCTATATTTAGAAAGCCGGTCATTATAACTGACTTTTTGGCTATTGCTCCTTTGCTTAGTAATAAACAATTAAGACTGGTAAGAGCAGTATTGAATACTTTTGATGATAATAATGAGATATCAACTGCCAAAGGTAATGATTTGCAGGAAGAAAAAGAGTTAGATCCTGTGAATTTGATGATGATTCCATATAGTTCTGTTGGTAAAAAGCATGGTATGTTACCAGCACTTATTCTAGATGAGATAACCATATGGGATGGAGATGAGAAGACAAACAGAAAAAGGGTTTATACTGCAATAAGTGGAAATGTTCTTAGTGGGCAAAGGGATTATCAGGCCATTTTACATAAGGAAATTATGTAATGGAAAGGGAGGAAAAGTAAACAATGCTATTGAAAATTACGATACCAAATAAGATTCAATTTAGAGTAATACCTGACTTTAGAAGTATATTATTTAATGGTCATGGGGAAATACATTACATTGGCGGTGCGGAAGTTCTCCCAGCTCCTTTAGATACAATTAGGGAAGCGGAAGAGATTGCTAAACTAGGTACTGAGTATGATGCACAAGCTAAATCCATACTGGTAGAACATAATTTAAGATTGGTTGTTTACATAGCCAAAAAATTTGACAATACAGGGGTAGGTGTGGAGGATTTAATTTCCATTGGTACCATTGGTTTGATTAAAGCAATCAATACATATAATCCGGATAAAAATATTAAGTTAGCCACCTATGCTTCTAGATGTATCGAAAATGAAATTCTTATGTATTTAAGGAGAAACAATAAAACCAAGTTAGAGGTTTCGATAGATGAACCCCTAAATGTGGATTGGGATGGAAATGAGCTCCTCTTATCAGATATTTTAGGAACAGAGGAGGATGTTATATATAAGAATATAGAAGAAGAGGTAGATCGTAAACTTCTTGGTAAAGCCTTGTCTAAATTAAGTGAGAGAGAACGCATCATCGTGCAATTGAGATTTGGACTTAATACAGACGATGGGAATGAGCGTACACAAAAAGAAGTGGCGGATTTGTTAGGTATTTCACAGTCCTATATTTCAAGGCTTGAAAAAAAAATTATTAAAAGATTAAAAAAAGAGATGTTGCGGTTGGAATAAAGAGTACTTATTATTTTGATGGTAAAAAAGGAAATTATTACATCTAAGTTTATCGTATAAAGAAGCCCATATTAGTTAATCATTTACTTATGTAAAAAACGATTTGGGAGGTTTTCATATGGCTCTTTATAAGGTAGAAATATGTGGAGTGAATACATCGAAATTGCCGTTACTGAACAATAGTGAGAAGGAAGAATTATTTAAGCGTATTTTAGATGGTGATAGGGAAGCAAGAGAACTATACATCAAAGGTAATTTGCGTTTGGTTCTAAGTATTATTCAGCGATTTTCCAATAGCAATGAAAATGTAGATGATTTATTTCAGATAGGTTGCATCGGTCTTATGAAGGCAATTGATAATTTTGATATTACCCAGAATGTTAAGTTCTCTACTTATGCAGTACCCATGATTATAGGTGAAATCAGAAGATATCTACGGGACAATAATAGTATAAGAGTAAGCAGATCCCTAAGAGATACGGCTTATAAGGCAATTTATACGAAAGAAGCCTTATTAAAGAGAAATGATAAAGAACCAACGGTTACTGAAATCGCTAGTGAAATTGGAATGACAAAAGAGGATGTTGTATTTGCTTTAGATGCCATTCAAAGTCCTGTATCTTTGTATGAACCTGTTTATTCAGAGGGTGGGGATACACTTTATATTATGGACCAGGTTAGTGACAAAAAGAATAAGGAAGAGAATTGGGTGGAAGAAATTGCGTTGAAAGAGGCGTTATCAAAATTATCAGAGAGAGAGCGAGGAATTATTGAACTTCGCTTTTACGAGGGTAAGACGCAAATGGAAGTTGCTAAGGAAATATGTATATCTCAAGCTCAAGTTTCAAGGTTAGAAAAATCAGCATTAAAGAATATGAAGAATTATCTTAGTCAGTAATTTTTTGTTTGTAAAGTAGGCATACTTAATAAATTCTGTTATCATGTATTTAAATTATCAGGGCTAGGACTTTTTTACCGCAGTGTAAAAGTCCTAGCCCTAATAATTTTTTAGTGTTTTCATTAAATTTATGAAGTGCTATACTTTTGACTGGGAAATTGAATGTAGTCTATTATTAATAATCCTTATAAAGTACATTGATTTCTTTTCAAGGCATGTTTTTGATTTTTTAACGTATAATGTTAGGAGTATATGTCAGAGGGTGATGTAATTGGGTATTAAGAATTTATATAAATGGAATTTTAAAATAGTTTTTTTAACTGTAGTAGCGTTAATTACCTCTTGTTCTAGTGTGCAATTTGTTTCTAAGAATGGTTTAAATGAGGATATTACTGTGGTGAGCTTTATTGATGTTGGGCAGGCAGACGCCATTTTAATTGAATCGAAGGGTCAAACGTTATTAATGGATGCTGGTAATGATAAGGATGCACAAACTGTTATAAATTTTATCAAGAATAGGGGAATTAAGAAGTTAGATTATGTGATCGGTTCTCATCCGCATGAAGATCATATTGGGGGATTAGATGATGTAATCAATGAGTTTGAAGTGGGAAAGTTATTTCTTACTGACTATGTGCTGCCGTCTAAGTATTTAACAAACCTACTTGATGTGATCAAAAATAAAAAGATAAGTGTAACGATACCCACAGTTGGTGATGAATATGGACTTGGAAATGCAACCTTTGTCTTTGTTGCCCCTGTAAAAAAGGATTATGGAAGTAAAGTAAATAATTATTCCCTGGGCATTAAACTTGTGGATAGGGAAAATAGTTTTTTACTTACAGCAGATGCAGAAGAAGTTGCAGAAATGGATATGGCAGCAGGGGAAATAGATATTTTGGCAGATGTATTAAAGATAAATCATCATGGTTCTATTAGTAGTAGTACAGAAATATTTTTAGATGCAGTAAAACCCAAGTATGCCATTTTAAGTGTGGGCAAGGATAATCCTTATGGCAATCCAAGTTACAGTGTGATGGCAAGACTCTTAGAACATAATGTGCAGGTGTATAGAACGGACCTTTCGGGGACGATTACTGTAATTAGTGATGGTAAAAATTTAATTTTTAAAACAGAAAAAGACCCGTCTAGTAGTGGAAATTTTAGTTTCTATAAAAAGGCGGATTTTATTAAAACCTTTTCAATATCAATATCTACAAGGATAACGTCAGTACCTATTTGCTTGATGCAGTTGTAATTGATTACATATTCATGGTCTCTACCTAAGATACCCCAGATTTTACAAGGTCCAGGTACGATGATATGGGTGATGATGCCTGTATTTAAATCGAATTCTATATCACATACGTAACCTAGGCGCTCACCGTCTCTGCAATTGATAACTTCTTTTTGTTTTAATTCACATAGTCTCATAAAGATATCCTTTTACCACTTTATTTATATATATGTTCTAATCTATGATAAAATATCTTGACCAATTGTTAAAACTTCAATATAATCGTGCTATAGATATAAATATCCTATATTTTCGCTCATCTTTGCAGTAAAAAAGTTACAATATGGAAAGATAGAGTTATTTTAGTAAATCGGAGGAAAAAGTTATGAAGTGTCCATTTTGCGGGAATGAGAATACTAGAGTAATTGATTCAAGGCCAGCGGATGACAGCAACTCCATTCGCAGAAGGCGTCAATGTGACGAATGTTTTAAAAGATTTACAACTTATGAAAAAGTAGAAACCATTCCTCTGGTGGTAATAAAAAAAGATAATAACAGAGAACCCTATGACAGATCAAAAATCGAAGCAGGGGTATTTAGATCCTGTCATAAACGCCCTATTTCTGTTGATCAGATCAATGCCTTGGTAGATGAAGTAGAGAATATTATATTTAATATGGAAGAAAAGGAAATCCCAAGTACAAGAATTGGTGAAGTTTTAATGGATAAGTTAAAGGATTTAGATCCAGTCGCTTATGTAAGGTTTGCATCTGTTTATAGAGAGTTTAAGGATGTGAATACTTTTATGAATGAATTAAAGAAAATTTTAGATAATGGTGAGAGTGTTTAAGATAATCTTGTTACGATGTGTCATATAATATTTTAAATATTCGCAGGTGTAAGATATATAAAAAAATCTTGTAACAATATGTAATATTTGATATACTCATTTTGGATGATAACTTTCTTTGAGAAAAGAAAGGTAGAGTATGTATCGAAAAACAATAAGTGCCGCAATAAATGGTATCGATGGAATGCTAGTTTTAGTAGAAGCAGATGTAAGTGAGGGATTACCCGTTTTTGATTTGGTGGGTTACCTTGGTTCAGAAGTGAGAGAAGCTAGAGAAAGAGTAAGGATTGCTCTTAAGAATTCAGGATACCATTTACCGGCTAAAAGAATTACAATTAATTTATCTCCAGCAGATATCCGCAAAGAGGGTACTGCTTTCGACTTGCCTATTGCAGTAGCTATACTTTCTGCATTAGGTCATATCCCAGAAGAATTTCTTCATAATACCCTGTTTATTGGCGAATTAGGTTTAAATGGTGAAGTAAAAAAGGTAAATGGCGTACTGCCTATTGTTTATAATGGACTAAAGGAGGGGATTACTAGGTGTATTGTGCCCTTAGATAATGCAATGGAGGGTGCAGTGGTAAAGGGTACCCAGGTGTTTGGTGTATCCTCTATAGTAGAGGTTGTTCAATTACTGAATTCCACCGAGGATAATCTGCCTTACCAATTTAAAATGGATAATCTGTTAAGTAATAAAAATAATGAAACAGATTTTTCTGAAATAGCTGGTCAAGAACTTGCAAAACGAGCCATGGAGATTGCGGCTGCAGGCATGCATAATATTCTAATGATTGGTCCGCCAGGATCTGGTAAGACAATGTTAGCAAAGCGTATTCCTACTATACTTCCTGAATTAACCTTTGAGGAAAGTCTTGAAATATCTAAAATCTATAGTGTGGCTGGTCTTTTAGACAACAAACAGTCCTTAATCTTAAGTAGACCCTTTCGTTCACCACATCATACCATAACTACCACAGCCCTTACAGGAGGAGGAAGAAGTCCAAGGCCTGGTGAGATTAGTCTTTCCCATATGGGGGTATTGTTTTTGGATGAATTTCCAGAATTCAATCGTAACACCATTGAAATTCTTAGACAGCCTTTAGAGGAAAATGAAATTACCATAACAAGGCTATTAGGAACCTACAGATATCCCGCTAATATCATGCTCGTTGCTGCTATGAATCCATGCAATTGTGGCTATTTTCCGGATAGAAATAAGTGCCATTGCTCTATACCACAAGTGAAACGTTACATAGGAAAGATTAGCAGACCTCTCCTTGATAGAATTGATTTATGTATTGAAGTACTTCCCTTAAATTATACGGATTTGCAGGGGGAGAACACAGGTGAGAGTTCAGCAGTTATAAGGGAGAGAATAAAAAATGCAAGAGAAATTCAAAAGGAGAGATATAAAGAGGAGACTTTTTATTTGAATTCTCAACTTACACCAAAGGCTATGAAAAGGTATACCACCCTTGGGATAAAAGAACATGAGCTTATGGAGGAGGCTTTTAAAAAGTTTAACTTAAGCGCTAGAGCTTATCATAGAATTTTAAAAGTTGCCAGAACAATAGCAGATTTAGATGGGGATGAAAGCATTGGAATAAAACATTTATCAGAGGCACTATGTTACCGAAATGCGGATAAGAAGTATTGGGAGGAATAAAAGTGTGTGGTGTGTACGCTGTGGCAGATAAAATCTTAGATGATTATATAGGATGATAAAATTAGGAGGAATAAATTTATGATGACGGATAAAGAATATTGGTATTGGCTATGTAACATAAATAAAATAGGTAATGCAAAAATCACACAATTGTTAGACTATTTTGAGACACCTGAAGGTGTCTTTTATAGTAAAGAGGGAGAACTTAAGAAACTTCCTAATTTAAAAGAGGCAGAAATCAAGGAAATTATAGAGTCAAAGGTTATAAGTAGAATAGAAGAAAATTATGCTAAATTAAATGATAAGGGCATATATTTTGTTACGATAGACGATAATAATTATCCAGAAAACCTAAGAAATATTTATAATCCTCCTATATCCTTATATATAAGAGGGAACATGCCTAAATGGGATTATAAGTTTCTTGCAATGGTAGGTGCGAGAAATTGTTCTGATTATGGTAGTTTCATGGCGGAAAGATTTGCTATGGAGTTATCCAAATGTGGTGTAATCGTAGTGAGTGGGCTTGCTGCAGGAATTGATAGTTTTGCCCACAAAGGAGCCATAAAGGCAGGTGGAGAAACAATTGGAGTGTTAGGAAGTGGTATCGATTATTGCTATCCTAAGGAAAATTTCAATCTATATATGCAGATGCTTGAGAAGGGATGCATTATTTCTGAATATGGTCCAGGAATTCAACCAAGAGCATATAATTTTCCTATGCGCAATCGAATTATTAGTGGATTATCTAGTGGTGTATTTATAATAGAAGCAAAAGAAAAAAGTGGGTCATTAATCACAGTAGATTATGGACTAGAACAGGGGAAAAATATTTATACCCTACCTGGAAGAGTCTGTGATGAGTTAAGTACTGGATGTAATAACTTAATCAAACAAGGTGCAAAAGTAGTTACAAATCCATGCGACATTTTAGAAGATTTCAATTTAAATTGTGAAAATTCTAAGAAAGAAATGAAAAAAAATGATAAATTACTTGAAACCCAAGAAAAAATGGTGTATGCTTGTTTAAGTTTCATCCCAAAACATATAAATGACATAGCGCAGGAAACAAATTTGGGCATTGGGGAGTTAGCAGGTACTTTACTTTCATTAGAAATGAATCATTACATTAGACAAACAAGGAAGAATTACTATATATCTGAATTATAAAAGAGATGGGCAATTGCGTGACGATAGGGTTTCGCAATTGCTTATTAACAACAGGAAATTTAAGGGGAGAAGAGAATGTCAAAAAATCTTGTAATAGTGGAATCACCAGCAAAAGCAAAAACGATTAAAAAGTTTTTAGGGACCAATTACGAAGTGGTTGCTTCAGGCGGTCATGTAAGAGATTTGCCTAAGAGCACATTAGGTATTGACGTAGAAAATGACTATGAACCTAAATATATAACAATAAGAGGAAAGGGAGATTTACTTGCTAAACTAAGAAAAGAAGTAAAAAAAGCTGATAAAGTTTATCTGGCAACTGACCCTGACCGTGAAGGAGAGGCCATCTCCTGGCACTTATCAAAAACACTAAAATTAGAAGATGGAAATACAAGTAGAATAACCTTTAATGAAATCACGAAGAATGCGATAAAGGCTTCTATTAAACAAGCTAGGGAAATTGATATGAATCTTGTGGATTCTCAGCAGACAAGACGTATCTTAGATAGAATGGTGGGTTATAAAATAAGTCCATTGTTATGGGCTAAGGTAAAACGTGGACTCAGTGCAGGTCGTGTGCAGTCAGTAGCACTTCGAGTGATCTGTGACAGAGAAGAAGAAATTAATGCATTTGTTCCAGAAGAGTACTGGAATCTTGAAGCTGATTTTCATGTGGCTGGTGATACCAAACCTTTAACCGCTAAATATGTTGGAAATAGTACGGAGAAAAATATAACTGATAAATCAGAACTGGATGAAATCCTAAACAAACTTAAAGATGCAGAATTTATCATCAAGGAGATCAAAAGAGGCGAGAGACAAAAAAAGGCTCCACTTCCTTTTATCACTAGTACCTTACAACAAGAAGCTGCGAAAGTGCTTAATTATTCCACCTCAAAGACTATGAGATTAGCCCAACAGTTATATGAAGGGATTGATATCAAAGGTCATGGAACGGTTGGGTTAATAACCTATTTAAGAACGGATTCTGTTCGTATCTCTGACGAGGCAGAAGAAAGTGTAAGAAAGTTTATTGCCACTAACTATGGTGAGAACTTTGTATCAGAGAAAGACAACAACAAGGACAATGGGAAGAAGATTCAGGACGCACATGAAGCCATTAGGCCAACTTATGTAGAATTTACACCAGTTATCGTAAAAGAATCTTTAAGCAGAGACTTATTTAGGTTGTATCAGCTAATCTGGAAAAGGTTTGTGGCAAGTAGAATGGAGCCTGCAAAATATGAAACAGTAACAGTTAAGATAGAAGGCAACGGTTATCGTTTTCATACATCTGCTTCTAAGTTGATATTTGATGGATTTTTATCTGTATATTCCAATGAGGAAGAAGAAAATACAAATAATATAAGATTAAAATCTTTAGAAGAAGGTAGTGTTTTAGCCTTAAAAGAGTTAAAGCCCTCCTCACATTTTACCCAGCCAGCACCACATTATACAGAAGCTTCCTTGGTGAAAACCTTAGAAGAATTGGGAATTGGCAGACCGAGTACTTATGCGCCTACCATTACAACTATTCTTGCGAGAAGATATGTGATTAAGGAAAATAAAAATCTGTATGTAACAGAAATTGGTGAAGTAGTGAATAATATTATGAAACAACAATTTCCAAGCATTGTAGATGTTAATTTTACAGCCAATTTAGAATCTCTTCTTGACGGTGTAGAAGATGGTACCATTACATGGAAAACCTTGGTCAGAAATTTTTATCCAGATCTTGCGGCGGCTGTGACACATGCAGAAGAAAGTCTTGAAAAGTTTAAAATAGAAGATGAAGTAACGGATGTAATTTGTGAAGAGTGTGGTAGAAATATGGTTATAAAATATGGGCCACATGGAAAGTTCTTAGCCTGTCCAGGATTTCCTGACTGTCGCAATACAAAACCTTACTTAGAAAAAATAGATGTACCTTGTCCATTGTGTGGTAAAGATATAGTTATCCGCAAAACAAAAAAAGGTAGAAGGTATTATGGTTGTGAGAACAATCCAGAATGCGAGTTTATGATTTGGCAAAAACCTTCTAAAGAAAAGTGTCCAAATTGCGGAGGGGTAATGGTGGAAAAAGGTTCAAGTTTATTATGTGTTGATGAAAAATGTGGATGTATTGTTGTGAATAAATGATAAATATAATAAATGACACACATTTTTTAGAAAATGTGTGTCAAAACAATGAAATTACTATTGTTTTTATAAAAAAGTTATGGTAATATTTATCTAATATTACATCTATCGACCGGTATCTTTAAATGTTGTATTATATTACTGGTTGTTATAAGAAAAAATAAGTAATAATAGGTGGGGGTACTGGGAGGTCGCTTGATGAGTGTACAATTATTAGATAAAACAAGAAAGATAAACAAATTATTGCACAATAATAATTCGCATAAGGTTGTATTTAATGATATTTGTGAAGTACTAAGTGAAATACTTGAATCTAATATTCTTGTTATCAGCAAAAAAGGAAAAGTTCTTGGTATTAAGAACAGAGAAGATATTACTGAAATTAAGGATTTGATTCAGGATGCAGTAGGCGGTTATATTGATCAGTTATTGAATGAAAGATTACTCAATATTCTATCAACAAAAGAGAATGTCAATCTCTTAACCTTAGGATTTGAGTTTGATCATGATAATTCTTATCAGGCAATTATTATTCCAATTGATATTGCTGGAGAACGTCTTGGTACACTATTCTTATATAAGAGTAGAAAACAATACGATTTGGATGATATTATTTTAAGTGAATACGGAACCACTGTTGTAGGCCTTGAGATGATGCGTTCAGTAAATGAAGAAAGTGCCGAAGAAAACAGAAAAGTACAAATTGTGAAGTCAGCGATTAGTACTTTATCCTTTTCAGAATTAGAAGCAATTATCCATATATTTGAAGAATTAGAAGGTAATGAAGGAATACTTGTGGCTAGTAAGATAGCTGACAGAGTTGGTATTACAAGATCTGTTATTGTCAATGCACTAAGAAAGTTTGAGAGTGCAGGGGTTATAGAGTCTAGATCTTCTGGAATGAAAGGTACGTATATAAAGGTTCTTAATGATGTGGTTTTTGAAGAGTTAAAGAAACTGAGCAAGTAAGGGAATTGCTGGGAATGTCCAGCGAAGCCGGATTTAAGAATTTACTTCAATTAATATAGGAATTGTCCGTATACATTAGGAATATATAGGACTTATTATGTAAAACATACAAAAATATCACAAGGATTAACGTATGAATCAATTCGTTAATCCTTGTTTTTTGATAATTTTTTACATTTTATGATATATTAGTACTAGTTCAAGAAAAATCCCTTGTTTTTTTGTCGTATTATACTTATAATTAAATAGTTGTGAAAGGAGTAGTGTTATGATTAATTCTAATCTATTTAACTATGTAAATATATTAAATAAAGCAGCGGATGCTACCTGGAAGAGGAATGAGCTTCTTACGAATAATATTGCGAATGCAAGTACGCCAGGTTATAAAAGGAAAGATGTTGAGTTTCAGACATTATTAATGAGACAATTACAAGGGAATGGAACTTTGGATCAAAAAGTGGCTAATGCAGATATTAGTGCCATGGAACCATCAGTTTACACAGACTATTCAAATTTGAGTTATCGATCAGACGGTAATAATGTAGATATAGATACAGAGTCAGCTAATTTAGCAGAAAATCAAATTACACACAGTGCTTTACTTGAATCCATGACTCAGGAATTTAGTCGAATAAAGACAGTTTTATCAAATAGTTAGGAGGAAAGAAAATGTCAGTTATTAATGCGATGAATGTCAGTGCATCGGGTATGACAGCCCAGAGATTGCGCATGGATGTCATTTCACAAAATATTGCCAATGTAAATACGACTAGAGATGAAAATGGTGAAGCTTACAAACGTAAGATTCTTGTATTTGAGGAAAAAGGACAAAGTGCTTTCTCAAAGATATTAAGCAGTAAGACTGGAACCTTTGAGGGGAATGGCGTAAAAGTAACTTCTATCGTTGAAGATACAGAAACGGCTATGAACTTAGTATATGATCCTTCACATCCAGACGCCAATGAAGAAGGTTATGTAGAATATCCTAATGTGAATACAGTAACTGAAATGACCAATATGATTGATGCTTCTAGAGCTTATGAAGCGAATGTTACTGCATTTAATGCGACTAAAAATTTAGCCTTAAAAGGATTAGAGGTAGGTAAATAATAAATAGAAGGGATACCTTAATAAAGATGTGATATTTATTTTGGTGATAAAGGTGTGTAATGGATATATCATTATTAAATAGTATTTCTGGAGTTAGTAATTATAATAGCGGAAATGCAACGATAAACAAAACTACTGATAATAATGCTACATTTGATAGTATGTTCCAATCAGCTCTTTCTATGGTAAAGGAAACCAATAGTTTGACTAACGCTGCTGAACAAGCAGAAGTATCCTATGCATTGGGTCTAAGTGACAATACTTATGAATTACAAGTGGCGCAACAAAAGGCAAACCTTTCGCTACAATATACAGTACAAGTTAGAAACAAAGTTTTGGAAGCATATAAAGAAATAATGAATCTCCAATTCTAAAACCGTGACAAGAGGAGCATAATATGGTTGAAAGACTTAAACAAATACCGGTTCAATTATTAGACCAGTGGAATAAGTATACTAGTAAACAAAAAACAATTATTATTGGTGTGATTGTAACTGTTTTTTTGGCACTATTTATTCTTGTAAATATTATGAATCGTACCATATATAAAACATTAATTATCAGTGAGAGTTCAAGAGATGCCTCAACAGTGGCAAGTCTTTTGAAAGAGGAAAATATTCCGTATCAGTTAGCGGAAGACAATCTAACGATCAAGGTTGATGAGAAAAGGTATTCAGATGCAATCCTTTTAGTTTATAGCAGTGATGTATCAACATCGGGCTTAACATTGGATGAATTGGTGAGTAATGATCTTAGTACTACAAACAGTGATAGAAATTTGAAAAACCATCTCTATGTGCAAACAGAGATAAGGAATTACCTTATTAAAATGAATGGAATTAAGGATGCGTCAGTAACTTATGTTCCACAGGATACCACTTATAGTGTATTAACTGAAAGACAGGATTATCCTGCTAGTGTTGCCTTAACCATTACAGATAGTTTTGAACTCTCAACAGCTGCAGCAGTGGCTGAATATGTAGCGGCGGCTATTGGGAATGAAACCACAGAAAAAATCAAAATTATAGATCAAAATGGTAATTTATTATTTGGTGGTGAAGAGGATTTGTATTCTGGAAATGCCACATCTGTATTAGAATACCGTGAAAAATTGCAAAATACCTATAACAATAATATATACATGCTCATGATGAAGCTTGGATATGATGAAGTACAACCTATGTTTAATTGGGCGCTTAATATGGATAAGGTGACTGAGCTTTATACAGAACAAATTCCAGCAGAAGGATCTGATCAAGGTTTATATAAGAATTATTATTCTTATGAAGCTGAAAATAGTTCAGCAACTAGTGGTGGTACACCAGGTACAGATTCTAATGACGAGACCAGTTATTATGTGGAGGATGGAAGTAGTGAAGGCTCCACAGTAACAACAACTCAGATTGAATACTTACCAAGTGAAAGAGTGACAAATACAGAGTATGAAGTAGGAGCTGTTATTCCAGAGGAATCCTCTGGGAGTATTGTTGTGACCAAAGTAGTTACTTTTACCAAAAGTCAGTTAGAAGCGCAAGGATTACTTGAAGATATGACTTATGATGAATATCAAGTGGCAAATAATGACCCACAACAAGTTGAAGTGGGAGAAGATGTTTATAATATGGTTTCCATGGCTACTGGTATTGCTGTAGACAGAATATCCATTATAGCTTACGAACAACCAGTCTATCTTCCTACAGCAGACTCTAGTCTTGATTGGACATTTTATTTACAAATACTTTTAGCAGTGGCTATTGTTGGGCTACTTATTTATGTAGTATTTAGAGGTACTTCTCCAGTTGAAGTAACAGAACTAGAACCAGAACTTTCTGTGGAGCAATTACTTGCTACAACCAAAGAAAATCAAACGTTAGACGATATCGAGTTCAGTGAAAAATCTGAAGCGAAGAAGATGATAGAAAAATTTGTTGATGAGAATCCAGAAGCAGTAGCCCAGTTACTCAGAAATTGGTTGAATGACGAATGGGGTTGAAAATAGGAGGTTAGCATATGGCTAAGAATATGGAAATAACGGGTTTACAAAAGGCTGCTGTGCTACTTATTGCCCTAGGACCTGAAAAATCAGCGAATATATTTAAACATTTAAAAGAAGATGAAATAGAACAGCTGACCTTAGAAATTGCAAATACCAGAAGCGTATCACCTGCAACAAAGGAACAGGTGTTAAATGAATTCTATGAAATTTGTTTGGCGCAACAGTACATTGCAGAAGGTGGTATTGCTTACGCGAAAGAACTTCTTGAAAAAGCATTAGGTGAAGATAAAGCAAAGGATGTAATCGGTAAATTAACCGCTTCCTTACAAGTTCGTCCATTTGAGTTTGTAAGAAAGACAGATGCAAGCCAGATGTTAAACTTTATTCAGGATGAGCATCCTCAGACCATTGCCCTTATCCTTTCCTATTTATCTTCTGCACAGGCATCTGCTATCATCTCAGCACTGCCTCCAGATAAGCAGGCTGATGTTGCGAAACGTATTGCCCAGATGGACCGTACCTCACCAGATGTAATAAAGGAAGTAGAGAGAGTGTTAGAAAGAAAACTATCCTCTTTGGTAAATCAGGATTACACCATTGTTGGTGGTGTAGACTCAATTGTTGCAATTTTAAATACAGTTGATAGAGGAACTGAAAAACACATTATGGAAACACTTGAAATTGAAGAACCAGAATTGGCTGATGAAATCAGAAGAAAGATGTTTGTATTTGAAGATATCTTATCCTTGGATGATAAATCAATTCAAACTGTACTTCGTGAAGTGGATAATAATGAACTTGCCGTTGCGCTTAAATCTGCCAACGAAGAAGTACAGAATGTTATCTTTAGAAATCTTTCCAAACGTCTTGCTACAATGATTAAAGAGGACATGGATTTTATGGGTCCTGTTCGATTAAAAGATGTAGAAGAAGCACAGCAAAAGATTGTAAATATTATAAGGAAATTAGAAGACTCTGCTGAAATTATTATTTCAAGAGGCGGAGGTGACGAAATAATTGTCTAATCTGATCAAATCAAGATATGTGTATGTAAAAGAAGAAGAAAAAAAGCTTGTTGATTCTAATCAACGATTGGAAGAGTTAAAAACCCTTTATGCGGCTCTTCACATACCTGTAAGGCCTCTTCATGATACATCAGAAGGCAAAGGTGACGGGATAGATTTTGTAGAAGGACTTAGTTATCAGGTGCTTGAAACTGCGGCAGCTATTTCGGAAGAAATACCAGAAGAAATACCAGAAGAAATACCAGAAGATCCTGAACAAATTCTTAGTGAGGCAAAGGCGGAGGCAGAGAAAATTCTTGAAGCTGCCAGAGTAAAAGCAAGTGAAGAAGGTGTTAGGGTTCTTGAAGAAGCAAGGCAAAAAGGATATGAGGAAGGCCATAAAAAAGCCATGGCAGAAGGAGATCTCTTAAAGAAGGAGCTAAGGGCCAAAGGTGAAGAGATGGATTTGGAATTCGACAAGACTTTGGGTGAATTAGAACCTGAATTCGCAGAATTGGTAGCCTTGTTAGTAGAGAAGATCATAGGAGTTTGTGTCCAGGATAAGCGTGATATTATTTTGTATCTACTCCATACAGCTATGATACATGCGGATAACAGTAAAGTGTATACTGTCAGAGTGTCAAGTGCGGATTATGAGCTTGTGAACGCTGATAGAGAAAAATTAATAGATCTGATTGCAAAAGATAGTATTTTAGAAATTAATGTGGATAAAAACTTAGTGACAAATCAGTGTGTGATTGAACTAGATAATGGTATGATAGATTGTAGTTTAGATGCCAAGTTAAGTGCATTAAAACAAGACTTAAAACTTCTTTCTTTTCAGAAGCAATAAAGGCAGGTGTAAGTTATGGCGGATCTTTCAAAATATAAAGTCTTACTTGATAAATCATATGAGAAACAGTTGGGTAAGGTTGTAAAGGTAGTGGGACTTGCCATAGAATCTGTAGGACCAAAAGCCAATTTAAATGATTTGTGTCTTATTGTTTCACAAGATAAATCACAAAAGATTATGGCAGAGGTTGTTGGATTTCGAGAAAATAGAATACTTCTAATGCCTTATGACAGTATAGACGGTGTAGGAGTAGGGAGTACAGTTGAAACCATGAAAGAACCGTTAAAAGTATTTGTAAACGATTCTCTCTTAGGTAAAACCTTAGATGGACTAGGTAGACCAATAGATGGTTCAAAAATCCTGACTGGAGTAGGATACTCAGTTGATGCAAAACCACCAGATCCACTAGAAAGAAAGATTATTGCAGATATACTTCCCTTAGGTGTAAGAGCTGTGGATTCCATGATCACCGTGGGAAAAGGACAAAGGATTGGTGTGTTTGCAGGTAGTGGTGTAGGTAAAAGTACTTTGCTGGGTATGTTTGCAAGAAACACAAAAGCAGATATCAATGTAATCGCACTAATTGGTGAACGTGGTAGAGAAGTAAGAGAATTTATTGAAAGAGATTTAGGGGAAGAGGGTATGAAACGTTCTATCCTAGTCGTTGCAACCTCTGATCAGCCAGCTCTTATTAGAAAGAAAGCTGCAAAAACAGCTACGGCAATTGCGGAATACTTTAGAGATCAAGGAAAAGATGTACTTCTTATGATGGACTCTCTCACTAGATTTTCCATGGCTCAAAGAGAAATTGGACTTGCTTCTGGTGAACCACCAGTTTCAAGAGGATATCCACCAAGTGTATATGCGGAGATGCCTAAATTATTAGAAAGAGCGGGTAATTCCAATGTTGGTTCCATTACTGGTCTTTACACTGTTTTAGTAGATGGTGATGACTTTAATGAACCCATTACTGATACAGCTAGGGGTATCTTAGATGGACATATTATGCTAACTAGAAAGTTGGCCCATAAAAATCATTATCCTGCTATTGATGTGCTACAAAGTATATCCCGTGTTATGTCTGCTGTGGCTACAAAAGAACACAAAGCGTTAGCGGGTAAATTAAAAAATGTATTAGCTACCTATAATGAAGCAGAAGATTTGATTAACATTGGTGCCTATAAAAATGGTTCAAATAAAAATATTGATTACGCTATTTCAAAGATAGAAGTAGTAAATTCCTTTTTACAGCAAGATGTAAATGAGAAAGAAAGTTTTGATGAAATCATGGAAGCTTTAGCAAATTTATTTAAAGAATAGGAATGTTTGTATGGCTAAGTTTATCTATAAGATGGAGAATATCTTAAGTCTAAAATATAAAATGGAAGATCAGGCCAAGGTAGCATACGGAGTTGCACAAAAGAAACTCACCCTTGAGGAAGAAAAGCTTTTTACATTAAAGAAAAGAATGGCCATGTATCTTGAAAAAACCAGAATTATGATGCAGACAAGACTGGATGTAACAGAACTTAGAAGTCTCTCGCAAGCTGTTGAATTGATGAAAACACAGATTAAGGTGCAAGAGTTAGTGGTAAAGAGAGCAGAAAGTCACTTAGAGCTTATGAGGAGTAGACTAAATGGAGCTATGCTTGAACGAAAAACCCATGAGAAGCTGAAAGAAAACGCATTTAGCGCGTTTGTAATGGAAATAGAATCAGAAGAAAGAAAAGAAATGGATGAATTGGTAAGTTTTAAATATAATAATCCTGCCGATAACTAGGAGGAGCAGAAATGGCACGAAATAGAGATAAAAATGAAAATTCTGAAAATGGCAAAGGAATTGTCGGTAAGGTTATTACAACTGCAATTGTTTTAGTGATCATCGCTATTTGGCTTGCGGTTTTTGCGGTGTTGATTAAGTTAGACTTTAATGGTTTAGGATCCACCGTATTGCGTCCTCTATTAAAAGACATCCCTTTGGTAAATAAGATTCTTCCAGATGTACCCGAGGAACAAATTGCATATGAAAATGATTATCCATATAGCACCATAGAAGAGGCTATCGTTAGGATAAAAGAATTAGAAGCGCAGAACAAAGAATTATCAGAAAGTAATACTTCCGATGCTAGTTTAATTCAGGAATTAAAGGCGGAAGTTAGCAGACTACAAATATTTGAAGAAGACCAGATGGCTTTTGAAGAAAGAGTGAAAGCATTTGATGAAAATGTAGTTTTTGCTGAGGTGGCTCCAGATATTGAAGAATACAAAGCTTACTATGAGAGTATAGATGCTGCCAATGCAGAAGAAATCTACAGACAAGTAGTAGAACAGTTACAATATTCCAAGGCAATAGAAGAAAAGGCTGATATTTACAGAAAAATGAAACCACAGGAGGCAGCCGATATATTAGAAACAATGACAGCTGACATTGATTTGGTGGCAAAAATGTTATTAACCATGCGACCATCTGAAAGTTCTCTTATTTTAGGCAAAATGGACTCAACAGCAGCAGCTAAGATAACCAAAAAAATGTTTGACTTGGATGAAGAACTACTAAATGACTAAGGCTTATGGCGTTAAACGCATAAGTATAAATATTTTATATGGAAAGGAGGATCAATTATGTTGTCGGCTAATTTAAAAACACAAAGTGTAAGTTTTTCTGATTCTACGAAATCTAGTAAAACTTCAGTGGATAAAGCAAAAGCGAATAAGCCATCATTTGATGATTATATGAGTTCATCTACTAATTATAGCGACAATGAAAAGACAAGTGATATCTCAACAAAAAATCAAGATACTTACTTTGAAACAAGGCAAAAAGCAATTTCATCTATGAGTGAAAAAGATATGGATTCTGTTAATCAAAATCTGAAATCTATATCCCAAGGAACTGATGATGTAGAAGGAATTGTTGCAGAAGGAATTGTTGCAGAAGAAAATATTGCAGAAGAAAGTATTGACTTAGAAGCCATGCTTGCAAATATGGCTGGACTTATGACTTCATTACAAGAATCAATCTCACAGATTCTTGGTGTATCTACAGATACGCTGAATCAAGCGATGGAAGAGCTAGGTTTTAATTCTACAGATTTATTAAGTAATGATAATCTAAAGGAATTAGTATTATTTCTAAATAACAGCAAGGATATGGCTGACCTATTAACGGATGAAAATTTAGGTAATACACTGAAGGAACTTTTAGATACAGTAAATGAATTTAAAACCAATCATCAACTTACGGATGAGAAGATAGCAAGTTATGAAAAACTTCTAACGGATTTTTCGGAACTAAATTCAGATGACTTAAGTAAGACGACAGAAAAATCTGTTGACACAGAGCCTAAGATTGTGGTTGTGAAAGAAAATTCAAGTGTTGAAACAGATGATTCAGCAGGTGATTTAAAAGATGATACTTCTGGAAATAAGGGTAACAATACTCAAAGTCTAACCCCTACAGAAGCATTTATTCAGAATCTTACAGCTGCCTCTGTACAAGAGACTGGCTTTACAGAACAAATTGCTAGTATCAGGCAGATGAGAGAAATAACTGATCAAATTGTTGAACAGATTAAAATAACTATGGATCCAAGCCAAACAACCATGGAATTACAACTAAATCCTGAAAATCTTGGGAAAGTTAATTTATCAGTTGTTTATAAAGATGGAGTTATGACTGCGCAATTTACGGCGCAAAATGAAACAGTAAAAGAAGCTCTTGAGAGTCAGATGCAACAACTAAAAGAGAGTTTTGCAAATCAAGGACTTAAGGTTGAGTCAGTTGAAGTAACTGTTTCAAACTTTGCGTTTAAAGATCAGACTTCTAGTCAAAATGGTCAGGAATCAGAACAATCAGGAAATAAAAACAAAAGATTTAGAACCCTAGAAGATATTGGCTTAAGTGAAGAATTAGAACCAATTACACAAGAATTAGAAAATGACATTGTAAATGGTGTTGATATTATGGCCTAGTAACTACAGTATATGAGTTACTATAAAAGAATGTCTATTATTGTATGCACAAGATTGGTGCATTGAAAGGAGGAAAATATGAGTACATTATCCATAGAAAATGGCAAAGCAGTTCAACTTGGTACTACATCAACTACATCAACTTCATCTAATTCCAGTTTAGATAAAGATGCATTTTTACAATTGCTTGTTACCCAAATGAAGTACCAGGATCCACTAAATCCAAGTACAGATACCCAGTTTGTTGAGCAGTTAGCTACCTTTTCTCAATTAGAACAGATACAGAATTTAAACTCTACAACTAGTAATAATCAAGCCTTTGGACTTGTAGGTTCCACAGTAGTGGTATCCACCACGAATTCAGCAGGTCAAACCATTACCACACAAGGAACAGTGGATTACATTGTAATGAGCAATGGTACAGCAAAACTTTCCATCAATGATAGTTTATATACTTTAGATCAAGTACAGCTAGTATATGATAGCACGTACATAATCAAACAGGGGCTTCCTACGATTCCTGAAGCAGTTACTGCCACAATAGATAAGGATAATCCAGAAGATTTTACTTTTGAAGTAAACTTAGGCTCGGGTGAAACAATTGCTACAGACGTTGCCTTCATTATCAATGATGAAATTATTGATTCTAAATATATTACTGTAAATGGTAATAAAGTAACGATTAGTAAAGAAGCATTTGCAACCATACCAAGCGGAACGTATAAACCTGTTATTATGTTTAACGATGCATTGTACACCACGATCTCTAACCAGATTACATTAACAATTACTGGTACAGATATAGAGGTGGATGGTTCAGAAGATGGAACCGATGGAACCGATGGAACCGATGGAACCGATGGAACTGATGGAACTGAAGATACCACGGATGGTAGTGACGAAGTTTAATTGATAGAATAAGGGTGGAATAGCCATACGATTTTCATATGAATAACAATAAGGATGAATCCTTGCATCACCATATAAATATCAATTATGATGTATTTTCTCTAACCGTGATTAGGTAAGCGTCAAAAAGGAGTTTGTCGCAGAAAGAGGTTAGTATGAATCAAATTCAAAGAACCAATTACTCTTCCATTGAGCAGATGTCTGGAAATCTATTAAATACAAAGAAATCTGGAGCTACCAAAACCTATGAGAAAAGGTTAACCTTTCAGGAAGTACTTGAAGCAAAGCAAACCTTAGATACAGAACTTAAATTTTCTAAGCATGCAAATGAAAGACTTTCTAGTAGGAATATAGACCTATCAGAAGAACAGTTAGAAAGACTGTCACTTGGTACAAAAAAAGCCCAAGAGAAGGGAATCAAAGAATCACTTGTCATGATAGATGATATCGCATTTATTGTTAATATAAAAAACAATACAGTGATCACAGCAGTGAATGAAAGTGATGATAAAATATTTACTAATATAGATGGTGCTGTAATAAATTAATCAACCAAATTAATCATTAGAATCGCTATTTGATTTATTTTTAATTAGTTATTTGCTGAATGGTTGAAATAATTAAATGCTGGACCTTAGGGAAAGCATGGTGCTCCCGAATGACAGAAGGAGTAAATAGCACAACACATAAGGAGGACAATTATTATGATGAGATCATTATATTCTGGTATATCAGGATTAAGCGTACACCAGACAAAGATGGATGTTATAGGTAACAACATTGCAAACGTTAATACAGTAGGATTCAAAGCAAGTTATGTTAATTTTTCAGACGTATTTTATCAAACTTTACAAAGTGCAACAGGTCCAAATGGTACAACTGGTGCAGCTGGACAAAATGCAATGCAAATCGGTTTAGGAAGTAAAGTGGGTTCTATTGTTTCTTCACCAGATAAAACAGGTGGAGCACAAAGAACAGACAATCCTTTTGATATTATGATCAATGGTAGTTCTTTCTTCGTTGTGAATAGCGGTGGAAGTAATTACTTTACAAAGGCTGGTAACTTTATAGTAGATGGCAATGGTACGCTTTGTACTAGTAGTGGTGCCACAGTTATGGGATGGCAAGTTGATCCTGATGATCCAACTAAAACAAAAGCTGATACAGTTTCCGCGCTAAAGATTATGTCACCTGAGAATGTATACTCTGCTCCAGAAGCAACTACTGATGTTTATGTATCTGGTAACATTGATCAAAAAGATGAGCAAATTGCAGCAGGTGCTAGTGGTAAAGTTGTGAATTTAAGCTTTTATGATAATTTAGGACAGGCTTATAATGCAAAGCTTGTATTAAAACAAGATGCAACAGACCCAAGTCAGTATACTGTAGAACTTGATGATATTACAGACTCTAATGGAGATTCTATATTCTCAGTGATAGATGATCCAGGTCCTCCAACAACGTATAAGGCTACAGGTCAATCTGTTACTTTTGGTGGTGCTACATACGGTGGAACTATGATTGATACAGATACAGGAAAACCTATGTTATCAGGGGGAACACTTTCAAAGATTACTTTTAATGCAAGTAATGGTAAATTTGTGACAACAGGAGCTGATGGTACAAATGATCCAAGTTTAAAAATGGAAATTAGCGCGGCACCAGCAAGTTCATTTGCAAAAGAAATTAACGTAGATTTCTCTACAATCACTATGTATGCAGGAAGTGGTTCCTCTAATTTAGAATCTACTATGGGTGACTTAGATGGACTTGGAACAGGACGTAAAGCAGGTAATATGTCCGGTCTTAGTGTAGATACCAATGGTAAGATATACGGAACATATGACAATGGAGATAGCAGATTATTAGGACAAATTGCTGTAGCATCATTTTCTAATCCTGCTGGTTTGGAATCTGTTGGTGGAAATATGTTTGCTGAAACACAAAACTCTGGTAAATTCGATGGAGTAGGTCAAGATGTATCCAGTGATGGTGGTAGTTTTACCACAGGTGTGCTAGAAATGTCTAACGTTGACTTATCTGCACAGTTTACTGAAATGATTACAACCCAGAGAGGTTTCCAAGCGAACTCTAGAATTATAACCACTTCAGATACTTTATTAGAAGAATTAATTAACTTAAAGAGATAACGTAAAAAAATAAATAGATAAAAAATATAGACAGATAAATAAATAAACAAATAAACCAATAAACAGATAAACAAATAAACAAATAAACAAAACAAAATTAAATTTAACTTAACTTCATAAACTCGAAAGAGTCACTGCAATAAAAAATATTAGATTGATAGTACCTATAGTTCTTTAACTAAAATGATTATGTCATGAAGTTCTTATTGCAGTGAAGTTAAGTTAAAAAATACAAGGTAAGTAGTCAAAATACTAAAAATAGCCTAGTAAAATAGCCTTACTGGTTAGAATGGAGGGTTCTATGGTTTCAGTAACAAAATTAAGCGATGCCCAGATAACACTGAATGCAGACCTGATTGAGACGATTGAAGAAGTCCCAGAGACAGTCATAACACTTACCAATGGGAAAAAAATACTGGTTAAAGAGAGTAGACAAGAGGTTGTTAATCTTGTAAAATGTTACAAAAAAGAACTTTTTTCGCAGTATAATCCAAAATGATTTAAATTATAATTTATAAAGTTAGGTAGGTGGAAAGTGTGAATATAGCATCAATTATAGGTTTATTATGTGGTTTTGTACTTATGATTTTTGGCATAGTGTTTAATACCAAGCCAATCGGTATTGATCTAGGCAAGATTAATAATTTTATCGACATACCATCAGTTTTAATCGCGTTTGGTGGAGCCTTTACAACATTATTAACAATGGAAGCTAGTTTGAAATCATATGTAAACAAATTGGGATCATTTCGATTAATTCTTAAAACTCCTGTCAATAATGATGTAGATACAATTAAAAATATCATTGCTTTGTCTAACACAGCAAGAAAAGAAGGACTATTGGCTTTAGAGGAAACAGCTACAACCATTGAAGATGAGTTCTTAAAAAAGGGAATTTTATTAATTGTAGATGGTACTGACCCTGAATTAGTAAGAAGTATATTAGAAACTGAACTAGGATGTATTGAAGCAAGACATAATGAAAACATTGGTTTCTGGGATAAACTAGCTGCAATGGGTCCTGCCTGGGGTATGATTGGTACCTTAATTGGTCTGATTAATATGTTAAAGGATTTAAGTGATCCATCAACCATCGGTCCTAATATGGCAGTTGCCTTACTTACAACATTTTATGGCTCACTTTTAGCAAACTGGGTATGTATTCCGGTGGTAAATAAACTAAAAGCGATAAACTCTTCTGAAATCATGATGAAAGAAGTAGTAGTAGAAGGACTTTTATCTATCCAAGCAGGAGAAAATCCTAGGGTAATAGAAGAAAAACTTAAATCCTTCTTAAATCCATCAAGCAGAGCTGCCTTTAATGAGGACAAGGATGGTGATGAGATTGGCTAAGAAGAAAAAAGCAGATATAGAATCCGCTGGCTCTCCTTGGTTGGCAACATTTGCCGATTTAATGAACTTGTTACTCTGTTTCTTTGTATTGTTGTTTGCCTCATCAACTGTAGATGCTGAAAAATATGAGCAGATTGTAAACTCCATGAGCAATACATTTAGTATATTTAGTGGTGGTGGTTCTGCCATAGATGAGGGAAGACTAATTTCCTCTGGTCTTTCTCAGTTAAATGAGCTAGATGAATATAGCTCCCAAACAGGTAAAAACGGGGAAGATTCAGATTCAGAAAGTTTTGAAGAATCAGATGCCCTAGAGGAATTGTTAGAGGAAAATAAAAAAGCAACGTTACTTATTTATGAAGATATAGCAGAACAATCCACAGAAAATAATCTGAATAAGTACATTGAACTAAGTGTGGATTCTAGTTATCAGTTTGTTAAAATTTCTCTTAGTGGATCCATATTATTTGATTCAGGAGAGGCTAAGTTAAAGGACAGTTCGTTACCTGTATTTGATAAACTGGCTGGTATACTTACCTTTTACAAAGAACATCATATAGAAATAGAAGGTCATACCGATAATGTGCCAATTAAAAATAGTACATATTTAAATAATAATTGGTTATCCTCTGCAAGAGCTTTAAACACAGCAACTTATTTGATTGAGGAGAAAGGTATGGATCCGAAAACTCTAAGTTGGACGGGGAGAGGAGAATACGAACCAGTGGCAAGTAATGCGACTAGTGAGGGTAGAGCAAAAAATCGTCGTGTGGAAATAAAAATATATAATAAAATTAATAATTAAAAATGGGAATTGCCAGATGGCAGATGGGAGTTGTTATGAAAAAAAACCTCTTAACTATTTTAATCCTCGCTTTGGGGGTATTAAATATGATATTAACAGCAGTGATAGTATTTGCCGTTGTTCCTACTACCATGAGGACCAACGCGTTAATCTCTAAGGTGGCTTCTACAATAGAACTTGAGTTAGAGGGTGCAAACAGTGAGGATACAGACAAAATAAATATTGCAGATATTGAAAATTATAATATCGAAGAAAAAATGACAATTAATTTAAAAAATTCTCCGAATGATTCTAAATCTCATTATGCTTCTGTAACAGTTTCCTTATCTGTTAACAAAAAAGCGGAGGATTATTCAAAACTTAGTGAATCCATTGCTAGTAATGAAAATGCAATCAAAGAAATTGTTAGAGATGAATTTATAAATTATACAAAAGAAGAAGTAACAAATAATGATTATAAAGAAAAGATTAAAAGTAACATTTTATTAAAAATACAGGAATATTTTGATTCCGATTTTATTGTAGGTATATCGACAGGAATACTTGCAGATTAAATTATTTTGATGATTTTAATTAGAATTTGTGATATTATGGTATTGAGTAATCACCCGGGAGGTAATGACAATGGGCGACGTCTTGTCTCAAAATGAGATTGACAATCTGCTTAAGGCGTTAAGCAGTGGCGAGTTAGACGCAGAGGAATTTAAGGAGAATGGTGAAAAGGTAGTCAAAAATTATGACTTTGCCAGACCTTCAAAATTTTCAAAAGAACATCTTAGAACTTTGGAAATTATATTTGAACATTATGGAAGATTGCTATCTACTCATTTGCCGGCTTATTTTAGAAATAACGTACAAATCGAAGTGATCAATTCTGAAGCTGTGGCTTATTCAGAATTTACCAATGCCTTATCTAATCCGGTTTTACTTGGTATTGTGGATTTCTCACCTTTAGAAGGTAATATAATCATAGAAATTGCAGACAATCTTGGTTATGCCATGGTTGATAGAATGCTTGGTGGAGGCGGATTACCTTTAGAAAAATCGAGAGATTTTACAGAAATTGAATTAATCATTATGGAGAGAATATTTAATGTTTGTACAAACCTATTAAGTGAACCATGGGATACTGTTGTACATGTAGAACCAAGACTTATAAGAATTGAAACCAATTCTCAGTTTGCGCAGATTATTCCACCTAGTGAGATGACTTCAATTATAACGATGAATATAAAAATTGGAAATGTAGAAGGTATGATGAATGTGTGTCTTCCTTTTACATGTTTGGAAAGTATAATAGATAAATTAAATACGAAATATTGGTTCTCTACTATGCAAGTAAAAGATGATAAATCTTATCAGGAGTTAATAGAGATGGCGATTGCGAAAGCGAAAATACCAATCAAAGCTATTTTAGGCAAAAGCTCGATTTCAGTAAATGATTTCCTTGGATTGCAAATAGGGGATATAATTAAATTAAATACTAAGGTAGACGAAGAACTTGATATTTACGTTGGTAATATAGATAAATTCAAGGCTTTACCTGGAGCATCAACAGATGCTTACGCCGTTAGAATTTCATCAATTATTAGGGAGGAGTAACTAAGTTATGGATGGTATGTTGTCTCAAGAAGAGATTAATGCACTTCTAAGTGGGATGGATTCTGCTATAGATAATGCAAATGATATGTCTACAGAATCTTTGTCTGAAGTGGAAGAAGATGCAATAGGTGAAGTATCTAATATTAGTATGGGTACAGCAGCGACTACACTGTCATCTTTGGTAAACCAGAAGGTAGTAATTACAACTCCTATTGTTTCTTATGCAACATGGGATGATCTGGCCAATAATTTTGACAGACCTTGTATTTTTACACAGATTTATTATAAAGAAGGTTTAGATGGAAATAATATTTTGATTCTAAAAGAATCAGATGTTAAGATCATTACAGATTTAATGTTAGGTGGAGATGGAACCAATGTTCCTGGTGACTTATCAGAGTTACATTTAAGTGCGATTAGTGAGGCTATGAATCAGATGATGGGATCAGCGTCTACTTCCCTTTCTGCAATGCTTGAAAGAAGGGTAGACATTACACCACCTATTTCAAGTTTGGTGGACTTAAATGAATCGATAGATGCGGCTAATATTGCACCATTTCTAAAGGCACAATTTGTTAGAGTTTCCTTTAAGATGGAAATAGGGACACTTGTGGATAGTGAAATAATGCAACTATACCCAATTGAACTTGCAAAAGATATCTATAAAAAGTTCATGAAAGAACAACAAAGCACACAAGTTCCTGAAAATACGATAAAGGAGCCCACCACAGTGAATACCTCAAGTGGTGAAAATAATCAAACTATGCAGATGAATTCATTTGTAAATAACCCTAACGGGCAAATGTATCAAGGACAAATGCCAAATGTTCCAGTAAATGGAGGTATGAATGGTATGAACTATGGGTTCCCGCCTATGCAAGATATAAATGTATCTCAAGTACAATTTCAACCATTTTTGGGAGGCTCTCAAAATGCCAATCAACCAGAAAATATAAATTTAATTATGGATGTACCCCTAGAAGTTACTGTTGAACTTGGTAGAACAAGTAAATCCATAAAAGAAATTCTTGATTTTTCACCAGGAACTATTATAGAATTAAACAAGTTAGCTGGTGAACCAGTGGACGTTTTAGTTAACGGTAAATTTGTAGCAAAGGGAGAAGTAGTAGTGATTGAGGAGTCCTTTGGTATAAGGGTGACCGAGATTGTTAAATAAATTTTATTATTACAATAGGATAGGAGAATAAAGATGGCAAAAAGTATTTTAATTTGTGATGATGCTGCATTTATGAGAATGATGATTAAGGATATTTTAAGTAAGAATGGATATAACATAGTTGGAGAGGCAGAAAATGGTGCCAAGGCGATTGAGAAGTATCATGAAACAAAGCCTGACTTAGTTATGATGGATATTACAATGCCTGAAATGGATGGTATCCAGGCTCTTAAAAAAATTAAAGCAGATGATCCTAATGCAAATGTTATTATGTGTTCTGCAATGGGACAGCAGGCTATGGTTATTGAATCCATACAGTCTGGTGCAAAAGACTTTATTGTGAAACCTTTCCAAGCTGACAGAGTGCTTGAAGCTGTTAAAAAGGCAGTGGGTTAAGAACAGGAGTGTTGGGAATGGCTATTTTGTCAGGTAATCTTTCAGATGATAACAGCGTATTGCAAGTAGTAGGATTACTACTAGTATTTATTATTATACTTGTAGTGACTTATTACACAACCAAATTTGTAGCTGGCGTCAAAATGGGCGTGACTAAAAATAGTAACTTTAAAGTTCTTGAGACATATAGGCTTTCACAGACTAAATATCTACAATTGATTCAAATTGGAACGAGGTATTTTGTGATTGCGGTTTCCAAAGATCATGTTGAATTTCTGGCAGAGTTAAATGAAGGTGATATTTTTATGGAGGATAGAAATTTACAGCCAAGTAGTAATTTTAAAGATATCATTTTCAATGCCATAAATAAGCAAAAAGAGAAGAATAAAAATACTGATGAAAATAGTCAGGAATGATACATCATTAAGGTTGGTTTTTATGAAAAAAATAAAAAATAAAATAATAAAACATATCATTCTCATTTTTAGTATTTTTATTGTATCTAGTATTATAACCTTTGGTTATTCTACAAAAGTTATGGCTACTGGGACCGGTACGACTACAGATACTGAGGATAATACTGCTACAGAGGATACAACTTCAGGAAGTGATAATGATGATTTAAGTGGTTCTATAGGGCCATTTCAGTTTAACCTTAATACCGGTGAAGAGGAAGGCGGAATTTCTTCAACCTTACAGATTATGCTGGTGCTAACTCTGATTTCATTGGCGCCATCTATTCTAATCATGGTAACTTCTTTTACGAGAATTATAATAGTGTTGCATTTTGTGCGTTCCGCACTAGGAACTCAGTCAACTCCACCCAATCAGGTATTAGTTGGCTTAGCTTTATTTTTAACATTTTTTATTATGTCTCCCATATTTACACAGATTAACACAGAAGCCATTGGCCCGCTTAACCGTGGAGAGATAACAGAAGAACAAGCACTAGATGCTGGTATTGCACCGCTTAAAACCTTTATGTTAGAGCAAGTTAAGGCACAGGATTTAAAACTGTTTGTGAATATAGCTGAAGTTGATACAGAAAGTATGGAATCTGTTAACGAAATACCTACTACAGTTATTATACCGGCATTTATAATAAGTGAGCTAAGGACAGCCTTTATTATTGGGTTTCTGATCTATATTCCATTTATTATTATTGACATGGTAGTTGCATCTGCCCTTATGTCCATGGGTATGATGATGCTTCCACCAACAACCATTTCCATGCCTTTTAAAATATTACTATTTGTAGTAGCAGATGGTTGGAATTTGATTATTGGATCTTTAGTAAAGACTTTTTATTAACCCTTATGAATAGATTAAGAATAACTTTATAACGCAAAGATGATAGAAACCAATACTGGATAGGAGCTTGACATGAATGAGAATGTAATTATTGATATAACCAGACAGACACTGTGGATTATAATAAAAGTGTCAGCTCCTATATTGCTTATTTCGCTAGTGGTTGGACTTGTGGTAAGCATTTTGCAGACTGTCACATCCATTCAGGAACAGACCCTCACATTTGTTCCTAAATTTTTAGCTATTTTTCTGGTTATTATGTTGTTTGGTGGATGGATTATGACAGAAATCCGTGATTTTATGGTGGATTTGATGAATAATCTGAATTATTACATTAATATACTATGACCTTTACATTTGAAGGGTTTGATGTATTTTTATTAATTCTTGTGAGGATAACGGGTTTTGTATTTGCAGCTCCCTTCTTTAGTGTGCCAAATGTGCCACAACGAGTGAAGGCTGGTTTTTCTATGCTATTTGCACTTGTACTTTTTCAAGTTGTGCCAGCTACCATTTCATATAGTACAGTTATAGAATTTGGTGGACTTATTATGAAAGAAGTACTAGTAGGTGTGTTGTTGGGCTTTTTTACAAATGCATGCTATTATATACTTAATTTTGCTGGCCAGTTAGTGGATATGGAAATTGGCTTTTCTATGGTAAATCAGTTGGATCCAGTTTCACGAGTTCAAACAACGATTACTGCTAATTTATATTCTTATATCGTAATCCTTATATTACTGGTGACTAACTTTCACCATTATCTGATTACAGCCTTTGTAGATACGTATAAGCTCATACCACTTGGAGAAGCTAATATCAATCCCAATTTATATTTAATCATGTTAGATTATATAAAAAATTTTTTTATCATTGGTTTTCGAATCGTATTACCCGTATTTTCAAGTACTCTTATTGTGAATACCATTTTAGCTATCCTGGCTAAGGTTGCACCACAGATGAATATGTTTGTTATAGGTATACAATTAAAAATTATTGTGGGCTTAGTAATCCTTTATTTACTTGTAAGATATATGCCTACCGTTTCAGCCTTTATTTTTGATGAAATGATGAGGATGATGAAGTTAGTGATTGAGGCCATTTCTTGATGAAAGTATGTGGAGGGGTTAGTTGGAAAGATTATTAAAGTATAACCTACAGTTTTTCGCTGAAGGATCAGGTGGAGAAAAAACAGAAGACGCCACTACCAAAAAGCTGACGGATGCAAGAAAAGAAGGCCAAGTAGCAAGAAGTACTGATTTAGTAACTGCAATTTCTTTACTATATTTATTTATTATATTGAAAGTATCCGTAGCCTCCATTGGTAATAGCTTCATGTTATCCTTCTATGAATTTTATAACAATATGGACAAAGTTGCTACAGAAGAGTTTAATGTAAATACTTCACAGATGTTAATTAATGAAGGGATTATTATAATCCTAAAAATACTGCTTCCTATACTTGGTGTTGCAGTTATAACCGCAATTATTGTTAATTTATTTCAGGTAAAGTGGGAGCCAACTGGTAAACCCTTAATGCCTAAATTTAGTAAGTTTAATCCAGTAAAAGGAGTAAAAAAGATATTTTCTCCTGAAAAAGCAATGGATTTGCTGAAAGAAGTTGTAAAAATAGGCGTAATTATTTATTTGGCCTATGATATATTAAAAGATTATAGTATCACATTTTTTAAATTCTATGATATGGAACTTATGCAAGCTGTAAGTTTAACAGGACAAGTAGTAATAGAACTTGGAATTAATATTAGCATCGTATTTCTTATTCTTGGACTTGCAGACTATATCTATCAAAAATTTAAGTTTAAAAAAGATATGAAAATGTCTAAACAAGAAATTAAGGACGAATACAAGCAATCTGAAGGTGATCCACATGTAAAGGGTAAAATAAAGAGTAAGATGCGAGAAGTCTCACAAAGAAGAATGATGCAAGAACTTCCTAAGGCTGATGTAGTCATTACAAATCCTACTCATTTTGCCGCAGCCATTAAGTATGATAAAGAGGCTGCACAAGCACCGGTTCTTATAGCTAAGGGTGCAGATCATTTGGCGGCTAAAATCAAAGAGATTGCAAAAGAAAATAAAGTAGCCATTGTAGAAAATAAGCCACTTGCAAGAATGCTATACTATAATGTTGATGTTGGAAACGAAATTCCGCAAGAACTTTATCAGTTAACTGCTGAAGTTTTAGCTTATGTATATAATTTAAAAAACTAAATGAATGAGATATTAAAGATTGTGTTATTAAAGATTATATTATGAAAGATAGATTATATTATGAAAGATAGATTATATTATGAAAGATAGATTATATGATTAAGATTGAATTACTAAAGATGTTAAGGGGGTTATGCTAATGAGAAAAACGGATTTGGCTATTGGAGCGTATTTACTTGCTGCTATAATTTTTCTGATTGTACCAATTCCAGCTATTCTATTGGATTTTTTATTAGCATTAAATATAGCGATTGCTTTAGTTGTATTGTTTAATGCTTTGTTCTCGAGGGAAGTATTAAATATGGCTGCATTCCCAACCATATTGTTATTTACAACTATTTTTCGTATATCATTAAATGTATCCTCTACAAAACTAATTATAACAACAGGTGAACCGGGTAATGTAGTTGAAACTTTTGGTAGTTTTGTTGGAGCAGGGGATCCTATTGTTGGTATTATTGTTTTTATCATATTAATCATTGTTCAGTTCATGGTTATCAATAAGGGCTCTGAACGTGTGGCTGAGGTTACTGCAAGATTTACTCTTGATGCTATGCCCGGTAAACAGATGGCAATTGATGCAGATTTAAATACTGGTGCAATTACAGATATTCAGGCAAAAGAAAGACGTGAAAAAATCCAGGAAGAAGCTAGTTTCTTTGGTTCTATGGACGGTGCCACGAAGTATGTAAAAGGTGATGCAGTTGCAGGTCTTATTATTACTTTAATTAACTTCATTGGTGGTATGGCTATGGGAGTCTTAAGACAAGGGGACTCCATGGTGGATGCATTTGATAAATATGCCCTTCTTACCATTGGTGATGGTTTAGTAAGTCAGATTCCGTCTCTTTTAATATCATTAGCTACAGGTATTTTGGTTACCAAAGTATCAAAAGAAGCGGATGTTGGAGATGTTCTTTTAAAGCAACTTTTTTCTATTCCTAAGGTCCTTTACATGGTTGGTGGTAGTTTGGCCTTTCTTGGTATTGCGACTCCCCTTAGTGATGTGATATTTATATTATATGGTATTGCTTTTATTGTTTCGGGTAGAGTTATTGCAAGTAAACTTGAGGTTAGCAGCATTGAAGAGCAAGCTTCTACAGAGGAATTAGAGGGAGATGAAATTAGAAGACCTGAAAATGTTGTATCCTTACTAAATGTAGATCCAATTGAATTGGAGTTTGGCTATGGAATTATTCCGCTTGCAGCTGTAAATCAAGGTGGTGACTTATTAGACCGTGTTGTATTAATCAGAAGACAAATTGCATTAGAACTTGGATGTGTTGTACCTACTATAAGGCTAAGAGATAATATACAATTAAATCCAAATCAATATGTTATTAAAATAAAAGGCGTACAAGTTAGTGATGGTGAGATTTTATTTGATCACTATATGGCAATGAATCCAGGTTATGTAGAAGAAGAAATAACAGGTATTCCAACGTTTGAACCCTCCTTCCATTTACCAGCCATATGGATTACAGAAAGCCAGAGAGAACGTGCGGAATCCTTAGGTTATACAGTAGTTGATCCACCTTCCATTATTGCGACCCATATTACTGAGGTAATAAGAAGTCATATCCATGAGCTTATGACAAGACAGGATGTACAAAACCTTATCAATAATATTCAGGAAGGAAATCAAGCCCTTGTATCTGAGTTAGTGCCTAAGCTATTAGGTGTTGGTGAAATACAAAAAGTACTTCAAAATCTTTTGAAAGAGGGCATTTCCATTCGTGATTTAATTACAATATTTGAAACTCTTGCGGATTATGCACCTACTACAAGAGATACAGATGTTTTAACAGAATATGCAAGACAAAGTTTAAAACGCGCCATATCTGGCAAGTATTTTCCGCATGGAGAGATGACAAGTGTGGTAACATTAGATCCTAAAGTGGAACAAGAAATTATGGGTGCGGTAAAGCAAACAGAGCAAGGTGCTTTTCTTTCCTTAGACCCTGAAAAGACAAAAGATATATTAAGCTCTGTAGAAGAAGAAGTAGGAAAATTAGAGAACTTAGGAAAGAGCCCTATTATAATTACTTCTCCAATTGTTAGAATGTATTTTAAAAAATTAACACAGGACTATTTTAAGGATTTGATTGTGATTTCTTACAATGAAATTGAATCCAACGTAGAATTGCAGTCCATAGGGATGGTGACAGTGTAGTGATTATTAAAAAATTTCAAGCACAAACAGAGACAGAAGCAATTGTATTGGCGAAAAATGAACTAGGCAAAGATGCAATTGTAATGAATATTAAGACGATTGCACCTAAGGGAATTTATCGTTTGTTTAAAAAATCTGTAGTGGAAGTAACCGCTGCTATTGATGAAAATAGTGGAGTCGTTTCTGGAAAGAATGATTTGTCTTATATCAATAATGGTCTACTAAAGAAAATAAGTGGTGAGGAAACAGAAGGTTTGAGTAATGACTCTGTAAAAGAAGAGAGTGCCATTGAACAAAAACTAAATGCCTTACAGGCCCTTATAGAAAAACAATTAGAAGATAAGCAGTTAGAGGATGGACTAAATAGGAAAAAGAATCCAAACAATCAAATTGAGCAGGAAAATCATTTTGCAAAGGATAATCCACTTGCCCTGGACGAACATTTTTCACAAGACACACAATATGATGGGGAAGGCCAAGTTGATCTTAGTCTTTCTACTATTGCAAAAGATGTGAAACAAAATGGAAGAAAGCCATATTTGGATCTGGTTTATAACCAGCTCATCAAAAATGAAGTGGATGAAGTTTATGTTACTCAAATTATCAATGAACTAGATAGTAAGTATGGTAAGGAAACACCTATAGATAATATATTATCTAATGTATATCAAAAAATAATTCTGAAATTAGGTCAGCCAAAAGGGATTGAGGTAAAACCAGACTGTACAAAGTTTATCTTTTTTATAGGTCCTACAGGCGTTGGAAAAACAACAACAATTGCAAAAATAGCATCTGATTTTAAGCTGAATCAAAAGGTTAAAGTAGCGATGCTTACTTCTGATACTTATAGAATTGCTGCAGTGGAACAACTTAGAACCTATGCGAATATTCTTAGTATTCCTATGAAAGTCATATATACGGAAGAGGAGATGGAAGAAGCGAGAAGAGATTTTTATGAATACGATATTATACTAGTAGATACTGCTGGTAGATCTCATAAAAATGCAGAGCAAAAAGATGATCTGACGCGACTCATTAACACCATACCTAAGGAGGAGAGAGAAATTTACCTGGTGTTAAGTGCTACCACCAAATATAAAGATTTAGTAAGAATTACAGAAAGTTACAATGACTTTACTGAATATAGACTTATCTTTACAAAGTTAGACGAAACAATTTCAGTAGGTAATATTTTTAATATAAAAATGCTTACAAGTAAGGAGTTATCCTATACCACATCTGGGCAAAACGTGCCAGATGATATTAGTAAAATAGACACCCAAGAAACCGCGAAAAAATTACTAGGAGGCAATGACTAAATGGACCAGGCTCAACAGTTGAGAAATATAATAAAACAGCATAATCAGGTTCGTAGTACTGCTAGAGTTATTACAGTTACAAGTGGTAAAGGTGGTGTTGGTAAATCCAATATATCTGTGAATTTAGGTCTTAGTTTATGTAAGTTAGGAAAACGTGTAGTAATATTAGATGCAGACTTTGGCTTTGCCAATGTTGAAGTAATGCTAGGTATTAGACCCGATTATAATCTATCTGATCTCATGTTTCACGGCAGAGGGTTAAAGGAGATTATTACAAAAGGTCCAGAAAATCTGGGATTTATATCTGGAGGGTCAGGTATCTCAGAACTTTCTAATATTTCAAGGCCACAAATCGAATATTTAACCCAAAAGCTATATGAACTAGATGAAATAGCTGATATAATAATTATTGATACAGGGGCAGGGTTATCAGAAAGTGTTTTAGAATTTGTAATGGCTAGTTCAGAAGTTTTACTAGTGGTTACACCAGAACCTACGTCTATTACAGATGCCTATGCTTTACTTAAGATATTAAATAAGAAATTAGATTTTAGTACAGAACAGACTGCAATTAAAATGATTGCAAACCGCGTTGATACAAAAGAAGAAGCAAAACATTTGTATACGAAATTAAATATGGTAGTAGAGAAGTTCTTAACAGTAAAATTGGATTATCTAGGAGGTATACCACAAGATAGTAATGTGACGAAAGCTGTTATGCAACAAAAGCCATACTCTTTGTTATATCCAAATTCTCCATCTACAAAAGCTGTTTATGATCTTGCAAATACATTATGTGACAATGTTGTAGAAAAATCCAATACAGGTAAGGGCATTGCACAGCTATTCTCGAATTTGTTACATATGCGGCTAAAATAAATGTGGGGGAGTTTGGCTTATGATTCATGATTTCGTGTCGATTGGGGATAAACTGGAGTTATCGAAAATTAGACTTAGTACGATTGAATTGGATAATGAAAAGGTTTATAAAAGTCAGATACAAGACTTTGTAGATGATAAAACCTTAGTTATTTTAATGCCAATGGAAAAGGTACGTATTATTCCTTTGACAGTTGGAGATATATATAACATTCGTTTTTTTACAAGGAAAGGACTTTATCAATGCAATTCGGTTATTATTGGAAGAGCTAAACTTAACAACATCTATGTATTAACAGTTGAGTTGACTTCTGATTTTGAGAAGATGCAGCGAAGGGAGTTTTACCGTCTTGAGTGTGTATTAGATTTGGAATATTATGTGTTATCTAATGAGGAACTATCTATCATAAATAAAATCAGAGGGAATTATTTTAAGAATGATAAAGAATTTGACGAAACTTTAACGAAACTAGATGAGTGTAATCGTGGGTGGAAAAAAGGAATTGCTATCGATATTAGTGGCGGGGGTGTTAAATTCGTTTCAGATGAATTACATGAACAGGGAAATATGATACATATCTCTATTGGAATTGATGGGATGAATCAATTAAAGAATAAATGGTTAAAAGCCATGATTATATCATCCGAACAGCTTATAAATAAAAAAGGGGCTTATGAACATAGGGTACAGTTTAAAGACATCTCAAAAGATGATAGGGAAATGATTATTAAATATATCTTCACGGAAGAGAGAAAGAAAAGAAATAAAGACAAAGGGGTTTAAAGGGTATAAAAGGGGTTTTTAGCATAACGGAGGCGAAATATGCAGAAAAAAGTTTTGGTAGTCGATGACTCTGCACTCATGAGAAGGGTGCTCTCTGATATAATTAACTCAGATCCAAGGTTTCAAGTTTCTAAAGTCGCTACAAATGGATTAGAAGCCCTCAATTATTTGACACAGGAAAGAATAAGTTTTGACGCTGTTATTTTAGATATTAATATGCCGAAAATGAATGGGTTAGAGTTACTAGAGCATCTAGAAAAGTTTAAAGTAAAGGCAACAATCATTATGGTTAGTACCTTGGCAAAAGAAGGAGCAGCAGAAACCATAAGAGCCCTTGAGTTAGGAGCATTTGATTTTGTCACAAAACCTGAAAGTTTCTTTGATGTAAAAAGTGATAAATTTAAGAATAATATCATTGATTCCCTGTTAGTGGCAACCAAGATTGATCAGATGAATGTTAGGGATGTAATACAGACTGAAAAGGAAAGTATTTCCCTATACAAGAAGGCGAATCAATCCATGGAGATTCGATCCAAAGAGATGCAATCCAAAATAAATCAATCCAAAGAAGTGCAATCAAAGGTACCAGTAAGAAACAGTGTGAGAAGATTTAGAACTACCGGTGAGTCAAAAAAATTAGTAGCAATCGCCTGTTCAACTGGGGGGCCTAAAGCGTTACAACAGGTAATTCCCAAACTGGTAGAAAATATAGGATGTAGTGTTTTGGTAGTTCAACATATGCCAGAAGGCTTTACGGCTTCCCTTGCCCACCGTTTGAATGAATTAAGTTGTCTAACTGTGAAAGAAAGTGGCCATAAGGATATCCTATCGCCTGGTACTGTATATATTGCAAAAGGTGGAAGTCAGATGAGAGTTTGCACAACAGACAGAGGTGTTTCTTCTTTGGAAGTAACAGTAGAACCTGCTAAAAATGGATTAAGACCTTGTGCGGATTATATGTTTGAATCCATTATAGATACAGATTTTACGGATATAACTTGTGTTGTCTTAACTGGAATGGGAAGCGATGGAACCAAAGGAATAAAACAATTAAAAGAAAATAAAAATATTTATGTAATAGCACAAGATGAGGCAACCAGTACCGTATATGGGATGCCAAAGGTAGTTGCACAAACAGGACTTGTTGATGAAATAGTTCCACTAGACCAAATTGCAAGTGCTATACTAAAGAATCTGGGGGTACAGTAGAATGGATGTAAGTCAATATTTAGAGATTTTTATTGATGAAACGAAGGAACATTTGCAGAGTTTAAATCAGCAGTTATTGGTACTAGAAACAGAACCTGAAAATGTAGAAACAATTAATGAAATTTTTAGAGCGGCACATTCCTTAAAGGGTATGGCTGGTACCATGGGTTATAAAAGAATGCAACACTTAACCCATGATATGGAAAATGTTTTTTCTGAAATCAGAAATGGAAAAATGGGTGTGACAGCTGATCTTGTTGATGTGTTATTTAAAGGTTTAGATGCATTAGAAGCTTATCTTAGTAATATACAAGAAAGTGCTGATGAAGGAACTGAGGATCATGAAGATATCATTAAACAGTTAAATACTATTTTAGATATCGGGTTAGGAAAGGTCACTCCTGTTAAAATTGAAAGTGCAAAACCAGTAACAGTACAACCAGATGCAGTACAACCTACTATGGGACAAGAAGTTAAGAATGAGGCGTCCTTAGAATATAAACCTTTACCACTTGCTGATTATGAAAAAAGAGCAATCAATAAAGCAGCAGGTGTAGGTGTGAAAGCCTATGGATTGACAGTATACATACATGAATATTGTATCCTAAAAGCTGCAAGAGCATTTCTAGTATTTAAAGCATTAGAAGGTCTTGGAGATGTTATTAAGTCTAACCCTGAAGTACAGGACATCGAAGATGAAAAATTTGAATATGACTTTAGTGTGGTACTATTAACAAAAGCAGAAGCAGATAAAGTAAGAAGTGCGGTACTAAATGTATCTGAAATTAAAGATGTGGTAATTGAATCGGTTACAGTGGAGTATATGGAAGATAAAGAGACTTCCTCTAATACTGAGACAAGCTCTGAAGCCGAAAAAACCAAAACAAATGAAACTGTAAAAGCAACTTCACAGACGCCTTCTAAACAAGGGGCAAAACCTGTAGTGAACAGATCAGTAAGAGTAGACATTGAGAAATTAGATGTATTAATGAACTTGGTAAGTGAATTAATTATAGCAAAAAATGGATTGGTATCTATTAGTTCAACTGAAAAAAATGCGTCTGCAGCTGGTTTTAATGAACAAATTGAATATTTAGAACGGGTGACCACCAATCTTCATGAATCAGTTATGAAAGTTCGAATGGTTCCTATTGAAAGTGTAGTGAATCGTTTCCCTAGAATGATTCGTGATTTATCTAAGAAGTTAGATAAAAAGATGGAATTATATATGACAGGTGAAGAAACAGAGCTAGACAGAACGGTAATTGACGAAATTGGAGATCCATTGATGCATTTATTGCGAAATGCTGCAGATCATGGTCTTGAAAGTAGCGAAGAGCGAGTTGCAAACGGAAAATCACCAATAGGATCTATTTATTTAGATGCCTACCAAGATGGCAATAATGTCGTGATAGAAGTAAGAGATGATGGTGCTGGAATTAATGTGGACAGGGTACGCAAAAAGGCAGTTGAAAAAGGTACCTTAAGTGCTGATGCCGCAGATCTTATGTCAGATAAAGAAATTATAGATTTGTTATTTAAACCAAGCTTTTCTACTGCAGAGGTAATTACAGATGTTTCTGGTCGTGGCGTTGGACTTGACGTAGTTAAAACAAAGATAGAAGCATTAGGCGGAGATATTGAAGCTAAGAGTAAGCTTGGAGAAGGTAGTAATTTTACGATTCGATTACCACTAACTCTGGCAATCATTCAAGCGCTTATGGTTGAACTAGGTACCGAAAAATATGCAATTCCTCTTGGAAGTATTCAAACAATAGAAGATGTATTAAGTGCTGATATCAAATATGTACACTCCAAGGAAGTGATTAATTTAAGAGGTACTGTTATACCTCTTGTACGTTTAGATAAGCTATTAGATGTGCCTGAAACAGAGGAAGAATTAGAGAATTTAACCGTTGTCATAGTTTCAAAAGGCGATAGATTGGCTGGAATCGTAGTGGATAATCTCATTGGACAACAAGAAATTGTTATTAAATCGATTGGAAAATATATTAATAACAATAAGATAATTGGAGGTGCTACCATTTTAGGTGATGGTGAAGTGGCCCTGATTCTAGACGTTAATACATTGGTATAAGGGGGAGGATAACATGGAAGCAAATACAAATGATTTAAAGCAATATATTGTGGTTAAAATAGGTATTGAACAATATGGTATTGATATTAAATATGTTGACAACATTGTTAGAATGCAACGTATAACAAGAGTTCCAAAGGCCCAACCCTACTTTAAGGGAGTGATTAATTTAAGAGGTGAAATTATTCCTGTAATGAGTTTACGTCTTAAGTTTCAATTAGATGACGATGTATTAACCAATGCATCAAGAATTATAATTATTAAATTAGAACCACAATCAGCGGTTGGTATTATTGTAGATGAAGTAAAAGAAGTAGTTACTTTAGAAGATTCTATGATTGAAAAGGTTACAAATAGTGCAGTACAAGATAAAAACGGGTACTTAAGTGGAATAGGAAAACACAATGACGGTTTAATTTCTCTACTTAATATAGCAGGCGTTATTATCGACACCTAATAAGGAGTGATAAAGTTGTCAAAGATTGATTTAAACAAAATAAATAGCATGCAATATGATGTTCTAAAGGAAATTGGAAATATAGGTGCTGGAAACGCAACTACAGCACTTTCTACAATGATAAATGGGAAGATCGATATGAGTGTTCCCAAAGTGGCACTGCTAGAGTTTAAAGAATTGCCTGATATGGTAGGTGGTGCTGAACATATTGTTGTGGGTATTCTAATTACATTAGAAGGCGAAATAAATGGTATGATGATGTTTATGATGGACTTAGAATCAGCCCATCATTTGGTTAATATTTTATTAGGGAAAAATAAAGAAGATACAGAATTTTCTGATATGGAGTATTCAGCATTAAAAGAAATTGGAAATATAATTGCTGGTGCTTATCTATCTTCTTTATCTACCCTAACTAATATCAAAATTAGTGCTAGTATACCCTATATGTCCATTGATATGGCAGGTGCAATCTTAAGTGTACCAGCCATAGAGTTTGGAAAAGTGGGAGATAAAGCGTTGATGATTGAAACTATGTTTACCAAAGACGACTCAGATGTAAATGGTTATTTTATTCTGATACCAAGTTTAGAATCATACGCCGTTATTTTGTCATCCTTAGGGTTATAGGTGGATGTATGAGTACAGTAATTAAAGTAGGGATGGCAGATCTTAATATATGTGCTGCTCCTAATTCCATAACCACCTTAGGACTAGGCTCCTGTGTTGGTATCATTTTATATGATCCAATGAAGAAGTTAGCTGGTATGGTTCATATTATGCTACCGGATAGTTCCAAGATAAAAAACAATGAAAATAAAGCTAAATTTGCTGATACCGGAATAGAAGAGTTGATTGCAAGGCTTGTAAAAGCTGGTGCTAATAGAAGTCGTCTGGTGGCTAAAATTGCAGGCGGAGCTCAAATGTTTGCATTCTCCTCTAATAACGATATGTTACGAATTGGAGAAAGAAATATTGAGGCCAGTAAATCTATATTAAAGTCCTTAGGGATACGTCTGTTAGCAGAAGACACAGGATTGAACTATGGTAGAACAATAGAATTTTTCCCTGAAACTGGTGAATTATATATAAAATCTGTAGGTAAGCTACTAAAAATCATGTAGATAGTGAGTAAGGTGAGAGTATGAAGGAACGCTATATTGCACCAGCAGTCATGTTGATTGCGGGTGCCATAACCAGTATATTAAACATTATAGATGAGATTCCTGTATTAGATGGATTAATTAGATTACTTGTAGTTTTAATTATATTTTATATTTTGGGTAAAATAGTGACTGTTATCATTCGCAAAGCAACAAGACCTCGTATAGAGAAGGAAGAAACGGTAGAAAATATAGAAAGTGAAAGTATTTCAGCTGAAAGTTTATCAAGTAAAAATCTTGCAGCAGAGGAGCAAGTTATAACAAGAGACCAATAAGTAGATAACAAAGGAGCACATTATGAATACGGATACCAAAGCAAAACTTTGGGTGGATTATAGTAAGAATAAAACACCCAATGGGCGTGAACAAATCATAATTGAATATGCAGGTCTAGTTAAGATTGTGGCGGGCCGTTTAAGTATGTATTTAGGTTATAATGTGGAGTACGATGATTTAGTAGGCTATGGTATGTTTGGCTTAATCGATGCAGTTGATAAATTTGATTATACAAAAGGTGTTAAATTTGAGACCTACGCTAGTTTTCGAATCAGAGGTGCAATTCTGGATGAAATAAGAAAGATGGATTGGGTGCCTAGAACTTTGCGACAAAAGCAGAGAAAAATTGATGCTGCATATAGTAAAATTGAAGCGGAATCTGGAAGAATGGCTACTGATGAGGAAGTTGCCAAAGAGCTAGACATATCTGTAAAAGAATACGAGCAATGGCAAAGTCAGGCAAATGTTTCTAATTTATTTTCCTTGGACGAATTCATGGAACAAGGTGGGGAAGGTAAAGTAGAATCTACCTTAAGTTCGGAATTTGATTCCCCCGAAACAGTAGTTGCAAAGCAGGAATTAAAAGAGACATTAGTAAAGGCGTTAGAAAGTTTAACAGAGAAAGAAAAAACAGTTATTACTTTGTATTATTATGAAGAATTAACATTAAAAGAAATAAGTAATGTACTTGAAGTTTCTGAGTCAAGAATATCACAACTTCATACAAAAGCATTACAAAAAATGAAAACAAAATTGGGTGGAAACATTGAGATTCTAATGAATGGGTAGGGAGGAAAATTAGGATGGACGTTAAAAACGGTTATTTTCAATTAGAAATAAAACCGGATGGTACGTATCTAAGATTAATACCAGCTAATGAAAAAGGTAAAGCAGTAGATTTTAATGAATTAAATGATTATTTGATTGACCATGGCATTTTTGAGTACGATATGAATTCGCTAATTGCCGCAGTAAATAAAGGGAAAACAAAAACAGCGGAAGTTAGACTTACACCTGTTAGAATATCACCAGTGGAAGAAACAATCAAAATCACTTTATCACAGGACCGTATGTTAGCTGTATGTTGCTTTTATCCTGCCTCATCAGAGGGAGCTAGACTAACCAGGGGAAGTATTATAAATGAGTTAAACAAAGCTGGAATAAAAGCGGGTATTAACATGAAAATAATTAATACATTTTTACAAAAAAGAGTCTATAATCAACAGTTTATAATTGCAAAGGGATTACAAGCAGTAGAAGGTCAAGACGCAATTCTTACCTATAAATTTAATACAGACAATACCTTAAAACCCAAAGTGCAAGAAGATGGAAGCGTAGATTTTCATCAGCTTGATATGATAAGTTCAGTCAATAAAGGGGATGTTTTGGCTACTCTAACACCAGCTGTCTTTGGTGAACCAGGCATGGATATTGCTGGGGTCAGAATTCAACCCAAACGAGTGCTACAAAAGATATTAAAGCATGGTAAGGGAATACATTTATCACAAGATGGATGTACCATGTATTCTGATACGGATGGACATGCAACCTTAATGGATGGGAAAGTTTTTGTATCTAATACCTTTGAAGTACTAGCCGATGTAGATGCCTCCACTGGAGATATTGTATACGAAGGCAATGTTATAGTAAAAGGTAATGTACTAACAGGGTATTCTATACATGCAAAAGGCGATATTATAGTCAATGGCGTGGTAGAAGGTGCCAAACTATTTGCCCAAGGACAAATCATTTTAAAGCGTGGTATGCAGGGAATGAGTAAGGGTAAGATGCAGGCTGGCAGTAACATTATTAGCAAATTCATTGAAAATGCAGAGGTAAGAGCAGGTGGATATATCAGTACAGAGGCAATTCTACATAGCAAAGTCTCTGCAAAAAGAGAAGTCATATTAGGTGGGAAAAAAGGGTTTATTACTGGTGGAGAGATTCAATCAGGACTTATGATATCAGCAAAGACAGCTGGATCAACGATGGGAACAGCGACTGTTCTTGAGGTGGGAATTGATCCTAGGGTAATGGATGAATATCGTACTGTGCAAAAGAGTATCTCCCAAATGGAACGTGATTTAGGTAAATTACTTCCTATTATTGAAACCTATAAAAACAAAATAACTGCTGGTGAAAAGATACCTCAGGACAGGCTAGAGTACATAAGACTTGCTACAAATAATTGTATTGCCCTAAGAAATGAAATCAAAGAATTGACCAAAAGAAGTGATGAACTTCAAATAGAAATGAGTGAACAAACCGGTGGATATATTCGAATAGAGAACATTGCTTATCCAGGTGTTAAAATTGTTATTTCTAATGTTAATTATTACGTAAGAAAAGAAACACATTATTCTAAGTTTATCAGGGATAAAGCCGATATTAAGGTGGTTTCATTATAAGGGAGGAATTTGTATGCCAATTACTCGAATTGAAGTTGCTGCAATGGCTCCTAAATCACAGGATGCTTCTTTATACCGTCAGCAGCAGATCCAAAAGCCAGTGAATGAACAGATACAGATTCATCAGCATATTAACTCAGAAATCAAACATAATAATCAACAAACGGTTAAAATGCAAAAAAGTGAAAATAACGAATATCGTTATGATGCAAAAGAGAAGGGAAACAATAGCCATTCAGGTAAGAAGGGTAAGAAGAAAAAAGATAGTGAAAAAGAATCCAAATCTAAGTCAGAACTGCCTTACTTAGGTTCTATTGATATTCGAATTTAACCGGTAGAAGAGCACTAAAATTTAGTAAGAAAGGTAGCCATTAAGTGATTTCTTCATTTTGTGGCCATATCTCAAAATCTGAGATATAAAAGGGTGTAAAGTATGACCATACTAGTGGTAATTCTAATCATTGTGGGGATTGCACTAATCGTTTTAAGTCTTTTCTTAGTGGAAGAAAACAAATTTAATCCAGATGAATACGTAAAACTGTTAACGGACAGAGAACTAAGTATATCAGAAACAGGTAAGTTAAGAAATCAGGTTGAAGAAATTATCACAGAGGTGAGAGAGACTCAGATTGAAAAAACAGATGATGAACTAAGCCTAATATCTAATGAGAAAATAATAGCTGTGAGTGACTTTTCGGAGCAAGTTTTAGAAAAAATCAGTAGAAACCATGAAGAAGTAATCTTTTTATATAATATGCTCAATGAAAAACAGGAAGAATTAAAAACCCTTATGTTAGAGGCTAACAAAATCAAAGTTAAGTTAGAAGAACCTGTTAAGCTTGAGCAAAACAAAGGGCAGATGAATAAAGAAGTAGTCAAAGGGGATGGCTTTAAGAGTGGCAGAGATGTAAAAGAGGCGAATAATGATAGCACTTCCAAGCCTGTAAAGGATGTAACCATGGCTAAGATGCAAGAAGAACAAGCGCCTGATAATCATAATCAAAAAATTCTTGAACTTTATTCCCAAGGTTTTTCTATTGTGGATATTTCTAAGTCCTTAGAGATAGGACAGGGAGAAGTTAAATTAGTAGTTGATTTATATAAACAGGCTTAAAATAGAATTACTTTTTATAGATAAACGATGAAAACTTCATAAAAGATAATATCCTATTAAAACATTGTGAGTCTAAAAACATGTTGTGAAAAAACATTAAATATTGAGAATCTATGTGGTGATAAAATGAAAAGAAAATACTATTTAAGAGGTATTGGAATAGGCATTATTTTCTCAGCTGTGATTATGTCGATTGCCTATAATACATCTGATATAAAGAATATGACAGAGGAAGAAATTATAGAAAGAGCCATGGAACTTGGAATGATTTATGAAGACGAACATTCTAAATTAGATGACTTATTATCTACTATAACTCCTAGTCCTAATCCTGAAGGTAATGAAACAAATGATGTACAACCTACTGAGGAAGTGAAGGAAGAAACCTTGCCAACAGGGGAACCTGAGACAGAATTAGATGACGATTCTAAAAATGATACAGAGAAAGAACCTACAACTGACCCAGAAAAGAGTTCAGGGGACACTGAAACTGACAGTGATACTGGATCAAATGAAAATAAAGATGAAATAAATGAAGAAACTAAACAAGAGAAGAAGATCAGTGTAGAAATTACTAATGGAATGAGCTCAGAAACTGTAGCAAAACTTCTAAAATCAAAAGGAGTAATTGAAGACCCAGCTGCTTTTAATCAATATCTAATATTAAATAAATATACAAAAGATATTGGAATAGGTACTTATGAGTTAGAACCTTACTCAAGTTATAAAACCATTACAGATATAATAATTTTAGGAAATTAAAAACCTATTCAAGCAACACTAGAATTACAAATTGCTAAGTAAAAAAGACACCTCAAAATTAATCAATGAGGTGTCTTTTTAGTATGGAATTACATCTTACATCTAAGTCCACGATAGAATAATTAAGATTAAAATAATAATAATTCTCTATTATTTTGCAAAAAAAACTCTGAACCCCTGCGATATCAAGGTATTCAGAGCTTTTATATTAATGCGGATAGAGGGACTCGAACCCTCACAAGGTCACCCTTGGCAGATTTTGAGTCTGCTGCGTCTGCCATTCCGCCACATCCGCGCGTGAACTAGCGAAGATAATTCTACCATAGATGGAAGCATATTGCAAGTACTAAATTATAAATTACAAGTTTTGTTTTATTATTCGGACTTAGGTAAAAATGTTTGTTGAAACATCCCTTAAAAAAGGGTAAAATAGATTATTAAAGGAAATAATAATGTGAAAAAGAAAGGTTGTAGGATAAATGAATTGCATAGAAGTACAAAGGCTTATATTGCCCTTTATTAATGACGAGCTTAGTATAAAGCAATTGGATGAATTTCTTCATCATATAAATTCCTGCCCTAATTGTAAAGAAGAATTAGAAGTTCATTACATCCTTTTATCTGGTATGAAACAACTTGATGATGATAAAGAAATTAGCGATAATTTTCATAAAGACTTTACAGAACTATTGCGTTTATCTGAAGAACGAGTAGTACATAATAGATTTGTACATATCAGGAAAAGGATTGTATTAGTTGTTCTAATATCCATTGTAGCGATTGTATCAAGTTTTCGATTTGGCGAATTTGTTGTGGATGACGTTTTAAATATAGACCCTAAAGAAAGTAGCTATAACCTAAATTATCTATTTTTTATGGATATGCCAGGGGATTACGAGAAGGATTTAGACCAATTAAACCCGAATGGCTTAACTGCTAAAAGCCTTCTTAAACTACAAAGCATATATGATTATTTAAGTATAAATGATGAAGAGGGTGCTAAAATAATGGAAGAAAAACTAAGTAAGTATTTGAAGTGAGTATAAGTAAGTATTTGAAGTGAGTATATGTAAGTATTTGAAGTTAGAATATAAAGTAAGAATTTGAAGCACGTAACTAAGTTAGTATTTAAGTAAGAATTTAAGTAAATATTTTTGTAAATATGATAGGTTTTAAAAAGAGTATGAGAACTGAGGAGATAAAGATGGGCGAAAAATTAGTATTAATAGATGGACACAGCATATTAAATAGGGCTTTTTATGGACTTCCTATATTGACTAACTCAGAAGGAGTCTATACAAATGCAGTCCTGGGATTTATAAATATTATGTTAAAAATACTAGATGAGGAGAAACCAGATTATGTAACAGTTGCGTTTGATGTACATCATCCGACTTTTCGCCATGAGATGTTTGAGGCCTATAAGGGGACAAGAAAATCCATGCCTGAAGAATTAAGACCACAGGTTCCTCTACTAAAAGAAGTGTTAAGAGCCATGAATGTGACGATTGTTGAAAAGGCTGGATATGAAGCAGATGATTTACTTGGAACTCTTGCTAAAATGGGTGAAGAGAAGGGACTTTTGGTTTCCTTGGTATCTGGCGATAGAGACTTACTACAATTGGCAAGTGAAAAAATAAAGATTCGTATACCCAAAACAAAAAAGGGTGGTACAGAAATTGAAAATTATAATACAAAAGATGTTATAGAAACTTATGGTGTAACACCTACAGAATTTATAGATCTAAAAGGACTAATGGGAGATCCCTCTGATAATATACCAGGGGTTCCAGGGGTAGGTGAAAAAACAGCGCAAAAGATTATTGCAAACTTCCATTCTATAGAGAATGCATATCTTCATATTGAAGAAGTAACACCTCCTAAGGCAAAAGAAGCATTAAGAAATCATTACGAGCAAGCCATTCTTAGTAAAGTATTAGCAACCATTAAGGTGGATTGTGAGTTAGAATATAGTCTGCAGGATGCAAGAATAGATAATCTATATAATGAAAACACCTATACTTATTTTAAAAAATTGGAATTTAAAAATTTATTAAATCGATTTATGGACAAGCTTTCCCAAAGTAAACCTATAGTAGCTGAGAGTGAGATTACACGAATTACCGATGTGGCATCTGCTAATCATGTATTTGAAAGTATGTATGCGACGAAGGAAAATGTTGTACCAGGATTTTTCTTATGTACAGAGAATAAAAACTTGATTGGACTTTCCTTATCTTATAATGAGAAAGATAAGCTATTCCTATCCCTTGAGGGCGATATCACAAAGGAATATTTAAGTGAGAAATTATCTGTGTTTTTATTAGAAAAGGGGAGAAAACTATCTGGTTTTCATGTGAAACAACAGCTAGGATTGTTAGAGAAGGGGATAAATCAAGGCATCTTTGATTGTATGATTGCTGCCTACCTTTTAAACCCCTTAGGTGATTCTTATGAGAGTGATGATATTGGAAGAGATTATTTAAATGAAGTATATCCTTCTTATCAGGAACAATTTGGAAAACTATCTCTTATGGACGCCTATCATGAAAAAGAGAATGAGTTTTTAAACTATTGCTGTAATATGAGCTATGTAGCTTTTAAAGCAATGCCTGTTCTAGAAGAAGCCTTAGATACAGCTGCTATGAAAGAATTGTTTTATGATATAGAAATGCCTCTTGTTTATTCGCTATATGATATGGAGAGCAGAGGAATTAGGGTAAATAAAGAAGCACTGAAAGAATATGGTGATAAATTAGCAGTTAGTATCAAAGCGTTAGAGGAAAAGATTTATTCTTATGTTGATGAAGAATTTAATATCAATTCACCAAAACAGTTAGGTGTTATTCTTTTTGAAAAATTACATTTACCTTTTGGTAAGAAAACAAAAACAGGCTATTCCACATCTGCGGATATATTGGAAAAATTAAAAGTAGAGCATCCTGTGGTGGAACTAATTTTAGAATATAGACAAGTTACAAAACTAAAGTCTACCTATGCAGACGGACTTGCTAGTTATATTGGAGTTGATGAGAGGATACATGGTAAATTCCATCAGACCATTGCTGCTACAGGAAGAATCAGTAGTACAGAACCCAATCTTCAAAATATACCCATTCGAATGGAACTAGGCAGGGAGATTAGAAAGGTCTTTATTCCAGAGAAAGATTATATCTTTTTGGATGCAGACTATTCTCAAATTGAACTTAGAGTGTTAGCGCATATGTCTGAGGATGAAAGATTAATTAAGGCCTATAAAACGGATCAGGACATTCATAAAATAACTGCATCCCAAGTATTTCATACACCGATAGAGGAGGTAACTTCTTTGCAGAGAAGAAATGCAAAGGCTGTTAATTTTGGCATTGTATATGGCATTAGTTCCTTTGGTTTAGGCCAGGATTTAAATATCACTCGTAAAGAAGCAGAAACTTATATCAATAAATATTTTGAAACCTATCCTAAGGTGAAGACCTTCCTTGATGGATTAGTAGAAAAGGGTAAAAATGATGGTTATGTAAGTACCCTTTATCATAGAAAAAGACCAATACCAGAGCTTAGTTCATCTAACTTTATGTCTCGTTCCTTTGGAGAGAGGGTTGCCATGAATTCACCCATACAAGGTACGGCTGCTGATATCATTAAGATTGCAATGATTCGTGTAAATGATAAATTAAAAGGACTTAAATTAAAATCAAGACTGATTTTGCAAATCCATGATGAACTTTTAATAGAAACCCATAAAGATGAAGTTGAAGTGGTAGGTAAGATACTAAAAGAAGAAATGGAGCAGGCAGCTTCCTTAAGTGTACCTCTTGATGTTGATGTGAATTCCGGTGAAAATTGGTATGAAGCAAAATAAATGAACGGATTCAAACAGTGTACTGTTTGTATGGAAAGGTATTATGAGAGTTATAGGAATAACAGGCGGTATAGGCAGTGGAAAATCTGTGGTTTGTGAAATGCTAAAGAATCAGTATGGGGCATTTTTAATTAATATGGATCAAATTGCCCATTCTTTCATGGAGCCAGGCAATGTTTCCTATGAATTGATTGTAAAACATTTTGGTCAAGATATCCTTGATGAGAAGGGTCATATTGATAGAAGGAAACTAGGTGAAATTGTATATAAAGAGGAAGAACAGCTAAAGTGTCTGAATTCTTTTACCCATCCTTATGTACTAAGTTATGTGAGGGAATTAATTAAGGAAAAGAGAAAATCAAATGAGAATTTAGTTTGTGTAGAGTCTGCATTACCCATTGAGGGGAAGCTTACTCAAATTTGTGATGAAGTTTGGTATGTAAGAACCTCAGATTCTTTGCGAAGCGAAAGGCTTAGGGAGAATAGAAAATATACAACTGAGAAAATAGATGGTATTTTTAAAAAGCAGATTTCAGAAGAACAATATAAAGAGATTGGAACAAAAATTATTTGGAATGAATCATCTTACGATGTTTTACTTAAGCAGATAGAGATTTTGTTAAAAGAATAAACAAAAATGATATTTTCCTTTGCCAAAGGAATTGGTTGCGGAAAGTTATTGGTTGTGGAAAGGTATGGATATTTATATGGATAACGATAGATATACAAAACATTTGGTGTTTGGGTTGGACATTGGTACTAGGAGCATTGTTGGAACCGTTGGATACAAGGATAGTAATCAGAAATTCATCGTGGTTGCACAATGTATGAAGGAACATGAGACTCGTGCAATGTTAGATGGTCAAATTCATGATATTTTTAAAGTTTCTGAAACGATACTTGAAGTGAAAACTGAATTAGAGAATCAAATAGATCGAAAACTCACAGATGTTTGTATAGCAGCTGCAGGAAGGGTATTAAAAACTATAACTGCTACAGCAGAATATGCCTTTTCCACAGACACAATCATTATGGGTGAACACATACATTCGCTAGAATTAATTGGTGTTGAAAAAGCATATGAGACCTTAAGAGCTGAATTACAAGATGATAAGATTGGTTTTTATTGTGTTGGTTATACAGTAATTCAACATTATCTAAATGGTTATGAAATGGCCAAGTTAGAGGGGCATAAGGCGAAGAAAATTGGGGTTAAGTTACTTTCAACATTTCTACCTGATGAAGTAATTGATGGACTTTATGCAGCTGTGGAACATGCAGGACTTAGAGTGGCAAATCTAACCCTTGAACCGATTGCTGCAATCAATATTGCGATTCCTGAAAAATTCAGGCTGCTTAATATTGCCATGATAGATGTAGGCGCAGGAACTTCTGATATATCTATTACGAAGGAAGGAAGTATTAGTGCTTATGGTATGATACCAAGAGCTGGAGATGAAATCACTGAGAGCATTATTAAGAACTTTCTGGTAGAGTTTAAAACTGCTGAGATGATGAAACTAGCTTGTCTAAAAAAGAAGAAAGTTACTTATAAAGATATTATGGGAATTACCCACAAATTAACCACTGAAGAAATTGTAGCATCTGTATTGCCTACTGTAGAAAGCATTACAAAATGTATTGCTGATGAAATTGTTAAGCTAAATGGTAAAAGTGTCAGTGCTGTATTTGTAGTTGGTGGTGGCGGTAAAATTCCAGGCTTTACAAAAAGCCTTGCTTCTTATTTAGATTTACCTGAGGAACGTGTTGCCTTAAGAGGTGAGGAAGTATTAGGAGATGTAACTTTCGTATCTGAAACCATAAAAAAAGATCCCCTCCTTGTAACACCAATTGGTATCTGCTTGAATTTCTATGACCATTCGAATAATTTTATATTTGTAACAGTGAATGGGGAACGAATTAAATTATATGATAATAATAAAGTAACCATTGTAGATGCTGCAATTCAAATGGGAATTCGTTATGAGGAACTCTTTCCTAGAAGAGGAGATTCCATTTGGTTTAGTGTGAATGGAGAAAAAAGAATGGCTAGAGGGGAACTTGGAGAAGCAGCCATTGTAAAGCTAAATCAAGAAATTGTTGGTCTTACGCAGAATATCAAACAAAATGATAAGATAGAGATTATTCCCTCCACAATCGGAGAGCCTGCTTTAAAAACCATCGGGAAATTACCGGAATATAAAAGTAACATTACTTTTTCATTTAATGGAAAAAATGTAACTTGTCCTAAGTTCGTTGAGGTGAACAAGGAATTAGTTTCGGCCTTTTATGAACTAAAAGAGGGAGACAAAGTTACAATTCTTAATTATTATACGCTTGAACAGGTATTTCAGTTTATGGATATTAAGTTCTTGGGTGAAGTATTTGTTAATAATCTATCTGCTGATTTGGATGAAAAAATATATGATAATTTTTCAATTCAATGTAGGATATTAAGTGAAGTAAGTAATGGTGTAGAAAGTAATAGTAAAGAAGTAGAGAACTCTACGGATCTGTCCTTTGAAGTGGATTCAACAGAATCGTTTGCTGGGGAAAATTCAGCGACTTATGTAAATCCTGGAGTAGACATTGAGGTGAGTAATGGAGTGGTAATAGATTCTAAATCAAGTACAAATAGTTGTGAAATCAATGTAAGCATTAATCTTGAACCCATTGTCCTTAGAGGCAAGACAAGTTATATAGTAGTTGATATTTTTGATTTCTATCCTTTTGATTTATCGAAAGCAAAAGAACAGGAATTAATCATTACAGTAAATGGCGAGAAGGCTTTATTTACCTTACCCCTAAGGGATAAAGACATTATTGAACTATATTGGAAGTGATTTTTGTTGACAAACAGGTCATTATAGGGGATACTTTTTTCTAAGCAGAAATTTGTAGTAACTACATAAATAAGGAGTATCCCGCTTTTATAAGCGGGTTTATATAAAAATAGTATAGGGAGGTACTTGTACTTATGAAATTATGCGCAATTGCAAGCGGCAGCAGTGGGAATTGTACCTTTGTGGGAAGTGAACGTACAAAAATATTAGTAGATGCAGGTATTAGTGGCAAGAAAATTGAGAACGGCCTTCTTGGTATAGATGTAAACCCTGATGAGATTCAGGGAATATTGGTTACACATGAACATACAGATCATATTGGTGGTCTTGGCGTTTTAGCTAGACGATATAACATTCCTGTATATGGGACCGTTGAAACCATTCATGCTATATTAAAAACTAAGAATATTGGAAGAATTCCAGATGACCTTTTTCGCTATGTAAGGCCAGATGAAGCATTTATGATCAATGATATAACGGTAGAACCATTTTCAACATCACATGATGCCTCTAACCCAGTCTGCTACACACTATGTGCAGATGGCCACAAAATTGGTATGGCCACGGATCTTGGTAAATTTGATGCATATATCATATCTAAATTAGCTGGATCAGAAATTCTTCTTTTAGAAGCGAATTACGATGAAAATATGCTTATGGTAGGAGCGTATCCTTATTATTTGAAACAAAGAATTATTGGAGATAAAGGTCATTTATCCAATGATACATCAGCCAAACTAATTAAGAAGCTTTTTCATGACAAATTAAAATATATTACGCTTGCCCATTTAAGCAAAGAAAATAATTATGATGAGTTAGCATATGAGACTGTTCGAATGGAACTAAATAAGATAATAGATGACAAACATTCTGAGCTTATGCTTAGTGTAGCAAGAAGAGAAATGCCTTCTGATATGTTGTCAACGATCTAAGACGGTAATGCTAACCTACATGAAATAAATTTGAAAGTAGAAAGGTAAAAAGAACATGAAAAAAACAATTATAACAGTAGTAGGTAAAGATTGCGTTGGAATCATTGCTAAGGTTTGTACTTACCTAGCAGAAAACCAGGTGAATATATTAGATATTAGCCAGACTATCGTACAAGGCTATTTTAATATGATGATGATTGTGGATGCCAATGAATCCAGTAAAACCTATGATGTGATTGCAACTGAACTTGAGGAACTTGGTAGCCAAATAGGAGTAGTGATTAAAGCACAGCATGAGGACATTTTTAATAAAATGCATCGTCTATAATATCTGACATCAGGTATAAAGTTATGAGTATGATCCATTGGTGTCATATTTTAATAAACCCAATTAAAAATGTATTAACATTTACCCGAAAGGCATAGGTAGTATCATGATTAATATAAATGAAGTAATTGAGACGAATAAAATGATTGAACAGGAGAATCTAGATGTAAGAACCATTACATTAGGAATAAGCCTGTTAGATTGTGTGGATAATAATTTAGATGAGTTAAATAAAAAGATTTATCATAAGATTACAACCGTAGCCAAAGATTTGGTATCAACTGGAAAAGCCATTGAAAGAGAATATGGTATTCCGATTGTTAACAAAAGAATATCTGTGACTCCAATTGCTTTAGTAGGGGCTGCAGCTTGCCAATCTCCAAAAGACTATGTATCCATTGCAAAGACACTAGATAGGGCAGCAAAAGCAGTAGGTATTAACTTTATTGGTGGTTATTCTGCTCTTGTTTCAAAAGGTATGACTACAAGTGATAAAAATCTCATCAATTCCATACCTGAAGCCCTAAAAGTTACAGATGTAGTTTGTTCTTCTGCCAATGTTGGCTCCACCAAGACTGGTATTGATATGGATGCTGTAAAATTACTTGGTGAAATTATTTTAAAAACTGCCGAAGAGACAAAAGAAAGAGATTCCATCGGTTGTGCCAAACTAGTGGTATTTTGTAATGCACCAGATGATAATCCTTTTATGGCAGGGGCTTTTCACGGTATCACAGAAGGAGACGCTGTAATTAATGTTGGAGTTAGTGGTCCTGGTGTTGTAAAGAATGCACTAAAAACTGTAAGGGGAGCAGACTTTGGAGAACTTTGTGAGACCATTAAAACCACGGCCTTTAAGATTACAAGAGTAGGTCAGCTAGTGGCACAGGAAGCATCAAGAAGACTTCATATTCCTTTTGGTATTATTGACTTATCTTTAGCACCAACACCAGCTATTGGGGATAGTGTTGCTGAGATTTTTAAGGAAATGGGACTTGAACATGCAGGAGCACCAGGAACAACTGCAGCCCTAGCCCTTTTAAATGATCAGGTTAAAAAAGGTGGTGTTATGGCTTCTTCCTATGTTGGCGGATTAAGTGGTGCATTTATTCCTGTTAGTGAAGACCAAGGTATGATAGATGCAGTGATTGCAGGAGCACTTACTCTTGAAAAACTAGAAGCAATGACCTGCGTTTGTTCTGTGGGATTAGATATGATTGCTATACCAGGAGATACAAAAGCGACTACTATATCTGGAATTATTGCTGATGAGATGGCAATTGGTATGATAAATCAGAAAACCACAGCTGTAAGACTGATTCCTGTTATTGGTAAAAAAGTTGGTGAAGTTGTAGAATTTGGTGGATTACTTGGGTATGCACCTGTTATGCCAGTAAACACCTTTAGCTGTGATGATTTTATTAACAGAGGTGGAAGAATTCCAGCTCCTATTCATAGCTTTAAAAATTAGAAATGAAAGGAGTCACAATACGTCCATTCGGATGTAATTTGTGATGATATGACTGGGAACTGTCATATGTGTTAGGTGATGATATGAATCAAGAATTATTAAATTTAGATTACAAAAAAGTATTTTATTATTTTAGTGAAATATCTGCAGTGCCTAGAGGTTCTAAGTATAACACTGCAATAAGTAATTATTTGGTTGGGTTTGCAAAAAACCATAACCTGTTCTATAAACAGGATGAATTTGAGAATGTTATTATAATCAAGGAAGCAAGTGCAGGTTATGAGAACGCTCCTCCAGTCATCATCCAAGGTCATATGGATATGGTGTGCGAAAAGTCAAGCGATAGTACCCATGACTTTTTAACTGAGGGACTGGATTTATTCGTAGATGGAGATTATGTTCATGCGGATCGAACAACTCTTGGTGGTGACAATGGAATAGCAGTAGCATTTGCACTTTCTTTATTAGATGATGAAACCCTAAAACATCCTAGAATCGAAGTGATTATTACCACAGATGAAGAAGTAGGAATGGATGGAGCTATTGGTGTAGATGTATCTTTTCTACAAGGTAAATATTTATTAAATGTAGACTCAGAAGATGAGGGAACTTTGCTTACAAGCTCAGCAGGTGGTCTTACTGGAACTTGTGATCTACCCATCAAGCGAACTAGTGAAAAAGGTGTTAAGCTTGAGTTTTCCATCAGTGAATTACAAGGTGGACACTCTGGTGCAGAAATTCATAAAAATAGAGTCAATGCTACTAAATTAATGGGACGATTACTATTTGAATTAAGAGAATGTGTAGGCTTTTACTTACTTGATTTAAAAGGTGGATTAAAGGACAATGCAATTCCTAGAGAAAGTGAAGCATGCATTGTAGTTGAGCCAGAGTATGTACAAGAAATTATTGCAAAAGTAGAAGAACTGACTAAAAAATATAAAAATGAGTATTCCTCTTGTGAACCAGATCTTACCATACAAGTCAATAAAGGTGGAGAAGATAAATATAAGGTCTTACATCCTACCTCCTTTGAGAAAGTACTATTCTTATTGGTCAATGCACCAAATGGTGTTCAGGCAATGAGCAATGATATTGCCGGCTTAGTAGAGAGCTCCTTAAACCTTGGTGTTTTTCATACCGATGAAGAAAAAGCTAGTTTTTGCTATTCCGTTCGAAGTAGTGTGAATAGCCAGAAGGAATTTATTAAGAATAAACTTGAGTATATGTCAACCTTCCTTGGCGGAGAATTCTATGTCAGATCAGAGTATCCAGCTTGGGAATATAAAAAAGAATCAGCCTTAAGAGAATACTTATGCAAAGTATTTCAAGAGGAATATGGCTATGAGGCTAAATTAGAAGCAATCCATGCAGGTCTTGAGTGTAGCTTTTTTGCTGAGAAGATACCTAATGTGGATATTGTTTCCTTAGGGCCTAATATGATGGATATTCATACGCCAAAAGAAAAATTAAGTATTTCCTCTTCCATTCGTGTTTATAAATACTTAGAAAAAGTATTAGAGGGCTTAAAATAAGGATAAGTGTGTCTTATGAAGAAAAAAACCATGTATTTTTTACTGGCTTTTATGCTTACAACTTTTTTTCTTTTAGCAGTTGTAATTGTTTGGGCATTGAATTACTCTGGTAGAAATGTTGGGAATAACAATACAAATGTGGAGGTAGTAACCGAGGGCATGACGCCGTCGGTTACTGCTGTTCCTACAAAGGAACCTACCCTTACCCCTACCCCTACCGAGAAGCCATTTCAGGATATTGTATTAGTATTTGCGGGTGATATATATCTATCTGATTATGTTACAAAGCAATATGACCAATTAGGTATCGATGGGATTTTATCTAAAGATTTACAAGAAGAATTTAAAAGTGCAGATGCTTCAATGGTTAACCAAGAGTTTACTTTTAGTACTAGAGGTACAAAGGCACAGGATAAACAATATACTTTTCGGGTGAATCCAAGTTATGCGAAGGTATTTACGGATATGGGTATTGATATCGTTACTTTGGCAAACAACCATTCCATGGATTTTGGAATAGAAGCATTACAGGATTCCTTTACTACTTTGGAGGATAGTGGGATACTATATTCGGGTGCAGGGAATGATTTAGAGGAAGCCAGAGACATTAAATACATAGAAAATCAGAATAAAACCCTTGCTTTTTTATCAGCTTCAAGAGTAATTCCTGTCCCTGGGTGGAATGCAGGAAGTAACAAAGCCGGCATGTTAACAACCTATGACCCTACCTATTTGGTGGAAGATATAAAAGAGGCAAGGGAAAATAGTGATTATGTAGTTGTGTATGTTCACTGGGGTATTGAGCGGGCAACAAAACCTGAGGAATACCAGAGAAATCTTGCCAAAGCTTATATAGATGCTGGTGCAGATATCATTATTGGAAGTCACCCCCATGTACTACAAGGCATTGAGTATTATAATGGGAAACCTATCGTATATAGTCTTGGGAACTTTATGTTTTATAATGCTATTTCTCAAACTGCGGTTTTAAAGGTAACTGTTAACGAAGAAAATAATGCTACACTAAAGCTTTTACCAGCTAAGGCTGAAAATGCTAAAACGTCTTTTATCACATCTGAAAATATGATAGATGGATTTTATGAATCCATGGAGGAAATATCTTTTGGTGTAACCTATGGTGAAGATGGAACGGTAATATCAGATACCCAGTAGCAGCAAAGAGTACTAAAACTACCACCTAGAATAGTATAAAAAAGTAGCAACGAAATAGTATTTTTTAGGGATGCATTACTATGATAGGACTGTATCATTACATAACAATATAAGTGATGAAAGTTTATGAAAAGCCGGGGAAATTCCTGGCTTTTTTTCTGTTTATTGAAAGAATCTCAAAAGTTAATTCTAGCAAAAAAGCATATCTATTACCGATAGGCATATATATTATAGAACTAAAAATTCCTAGTCTTATTATTAATTGCATTAGAAACAATTTTCATAAATCCTTAGTAAGGTTTATTCTTGTGGATATTTTTTGAAAGAACTAGGTGATTTAGGAGGAAGGATGCCTTTTACAAACCCAGGGGTTTTAGAAGTTTACAAAAGGGATAGGGAGAATCAAAAACGAATCCATGGAGCCTCTACTAGAGAAAGAACTAAGGTAGGTGGAGGGCTAGTACCCCTATGCCTTGTATTTTTATGCACTATTTTATTAATTGGAAATACCCTAAACCGCATCTATGTAGACATGGCGATAGAACAGATAAAAAGAGAAGGAATTAACTATGAATATTTTAGAGAAATGCTAATACCAATTGATGAAGTAAATAGTCCTGCTATTATAGACAATACAGAGAATATCAATTCTAAAAATAAGAACCCCTTTGATCAGTATGATTATTTGGCACTACATATTTTACTAAAGCAAAATGGTTACGCAGGTGCTTTCTCTATTTTACCTAGCAATCAAACCAGACTTTTAAAAAAAATGTATCAAAATACATCTTTTCAAGAATTAAAAGGATATTTACAAGCAATCCTAGAAGATGTTAAGAAATTTCCTATAGATTATGCTCTAATGAAAAAAGAAGAAGTCACTTACATTGATTCTTGGAATTATTTGCGTAGCTATGGAGGTAAAAGAAAACATGAAGGCACAGACCTTATGTCAACAGAAAATGTCCCTGATAGAATAGAAGTGGTGAGCATGACAGATGGAACTGTTGAAAAAATGGGATGGCTTGAAAAAGGTGGATATAGAATTGGAATCAGGGGCAGTAAAGGTGCTTATTATTACTATGCCCATTTATCCTCCTATGCCCCACAAGTACAAATAGGAGATACAGTAAAAGCTGGTGATCTTCTTGGTCTTATGGGGGATAGTGGTTACGGTGTAGAGGGTACAACAGGAATGTTTCCGGTTCACTTACATGTGGGAATTTATGTTGAAACACCTTATGGTGAACGCAGTGTAAATCCATACTTAATACTAAAAATGATTGAAAATACAGAGAAATAATTGAATAAATAATTACCCAAATAGTCCAAAATGTGGTATACTATCTTAAGTAAATAATATGGGGACAAGGAGTGAGGAAAATGGAAATACAATTATGGAGAGAAATTCTTGATCCATATGTTCTGGCAGTAAACGAGCTGGTTATTAAGTTCAATCATATTATTGATGAATATAGGAATATGGGGTCTTACTCACCGATCGAACAAGTCCATGGAAGAGTTAAGACAATATCTAGTATATTAGAAAAGGCAAGAAAGAAAAACATTGACCTAAATGACATGGAAGAAAAGGTAGAGGATATAGCGGGAATTCGTATTATTTGCCAATTTGTTGAAGATATTCATAAAGTAGTTGATATGATTCAAGGTCGTTCTGATATGAAGATTAAAAGTCAGAAGGATTATATTAGTAATATAAAGGAAAGTGGTTATAGAAGCTATCATATTGTTATTTTCTATACGGTGGAAACACTGTCAGGGCCTAAAACTATTCAGGCTGAAATTCAAATACGAACCTTAGCGATGAATTTCTGGGCTACTATCGAACATTCACTGCAATATAAATATAAGCAAAATATGCCTGAACAAATTCGTGGCAGACTATCTAAAGCAGCGGATGCAATTATATCCTTAGATCAAGAGATGTCTCTAGTCAGAGAAGAAATAATGGATGCGCAGATATCCTTTAAGATAAAAGCTAATATGGTTGCAGATATATTAACCAATATTCAAAATTTATATAAAGTTGCAAATAAAAGAGAAGTTATTATCATACAAGAAGAGTTTTTTAAGATTTATGAAACCGGTGATTTGGAGCAGCTTGAACGCTTTAAGAAAGAATTGGACATAATATCAGAGGGTTATAGGGCTCAAAGCTTAAGATAAGAGAATGGAGTATTACATGAAATTACCGGATTTATTTGAAAATAGAATGAAGGAACTATTAAAGGATGAGTATAGTGACTACTTAAAGTGTTTTGAGGAAAAGCACTTTAGTGGACTTAGAGTGAACACATTAAAAATCACACCAGAGGAATTTGAAAAAATCTGTCCATTTGAAATAAAGAGAATTCCCTGGATTGAAAATGGTTATTATTATGATGCAAAAGAGGAGCAGCCAGCTAGACATCCATATTATTATGCGGGTTTATACTATATTCAAGAACCAAGTGCTATGACACCTGCCAATTTATTACCCATCTCCCCTGGCGATAAGGTGCTGGATTTGTGCGCTGCCCCTGGTGGAAAAAGCACAGAATTAGCAGCCAAGTTAAAGGGAGAGGGTGTTTTAGTTGCAAATGATATTAGTAATTCTAGAGCGAAGGCACTTCTTAAAAACATAGAACTCTTTGGCGTTAAAAATGCTGTAGTTATCAGTGAAGCACCGAGTAAACTAGTGAATTATTTTGAAGGATACTTTGATAAAATATTAGTAGATGCACCTTGTTCTGGAGAAGGCATGTTTCGTAAAAGTCCTGCCATTATGAAAAATTGGGAGCAATATGGTGTGGAATATTACAATAAACTTCAAAAAGAGATTATTTTACAGGCGGCTAAGATGTTAAAACCAGGTGGAAAGATGCTTTACTCTACTTGTACCTTCTCTAAGGAAGAAAATGAGGGGACCATTGCCTATCTATTAGAGGAATGTAAGGATTTTAAAATACTTGATCCTTTACAAATAAAGAGGGAAAGCCATACAGACTCCATATCCTATGAAGGCTTTGATTTTGGCAGACCAGAACTTGCGGGTGGGCTAGAAGATGTCAAGAAGAGTATTAGGCTTTGGCCACATAGAATAAAAGGAGAAGGTCATTACATCTGTCTATTAGAACGAGAGGCATCTTCTGAAAAAAATAGTGTGATAAGACAAATGCATCCTTTTGAACACAATGTCAAAAAGAAACTGTCTGCTGAGACAATATCCTTTTTAGATTCCTTAAGTCTAAATATAGATTACAATAGAGTTGAATTAAGAGAGGACAGGCTATTTCTACTGCCAGAAGATATTCCGAGTCTAAAAGGTCTTCGTATTATGCGTCCAGGACTACTACTTGGGGAAATGAAGAAGAACCGTTTTGAACCTAGCCAAGCCCTAGCTTGTGCATTAGATTTTAAAGATTATAAAAAGCTTTTAAATTATAAGCAAGACAATATAGATGTCATAAAATATTTAAAATGTGAAACTGTTCAGGCAAATAGCGAATGTTCAGATGGATATCATCTGGTATGCGTGGATTCCCATCCTCTTGGTTGGGGCAAATTAACAGGAAGTACTTTAAAGAATAAATATCTCCCTGGCTGGAGATGGATGTAGAGAAAAAGTTTGTATGAATGTAGAATATAGAAAGGCGTGTCAATCCATGACAACTTTAATACGGTTAGATAAATATCTTGCTGATTTAGGAGTAGGAACAAGAAGCGAGGTAAAAAATTATATTAGAAAAGGTCGGGTTACAGTAGATGGAGTAAAGGTAAATAGCCCGGATATAAAAATTGATACCAAAGCTAGTGTAACTTTTGATGGGTTTTTGCTTCAATTTGATCTGTTTGAATATTATATGCTTAATAAACCTGCGGGGGTTGTTTCTGCCACTGCAGACAATTTTTGTACAACGGTCATAGATTTGATAGGTGAAGGAAAGAAAAAAGAATTGTTTCCAGTAGGTCGATTAGATAAAGATACAGAGGGGTTATTAATTATTACCAATGATGGCGATTTGGCGCATAAACTTTTATCGCCTAAAAAACATGTACCGAAAGTTTATTTTGCCAGAGTAAAAGGTACCGTAACCAAAGAGGATGAATTGATCTTAAGAGAAGGGGTAGATTTAGGTGATTTTAAGGCCCTGCCTGCAGAACTTACTATTTTAGAAAGTAATGAGGAATCTTTAGTAGAAATTACGATATTTGAAGGGAAGTTTCATCAAGTAAAGCGAATGTTTGAGGCATTAGGAAAAGAAGTGCTATACTTAAAGCGATTGTCTATGGGAGAACTAAGATTAGATGAGACCTTAGAAGTATCCCAGTACCGAAAATTAACCAGTGAGGAGCTTGCACTTCTTAAAAAATAAGTGGTTTTGATAACCAGAGTTCTGGAAGGAGAAAGCGTTGATAAGTATATTACTTGATAAAAAGGCAGTCATATTTGATTTAGATGGTACCTTAGTTGATTCTATGTGGATGTGGAGAGATATTGATATAGAGTTTCTTTTAAAGTTTGGAATTACATTGCCAGAGGATTTGCAAGATATGATTCAGGGAATGAGCTTTACAGAGACTGCACTTTATTTTAAAGATAGATTTTCTTTGGAATTATCTATTGAGGAAATCAAAGAAGATTGGAATCAAATGGCCTGGGATAAATATGCAACGGTGGTCCCTTTAAAGGAAGGTGTGTTACGCTTTTTAGACTTTTTAAAAGATGCAGGGATGAAACTTGGTATAGCCACAAGTAATTCGAGGGAATTGGTTGATTTGGTTACAAAAAACCTTGGCATTGATGGCTATTTTGACTCTATACGTACTTCTTGTGAGGTAGAACAAGGGAAACCATCTCCTGATATTTACTTGTTAGTGGCTAAGGATTTGGGGGTAGAGCCCTCTACCTGCTTGGTGTTTGAAGATGTGATCCACGGTATAATGGCAGGTAAAAGTGCAGGAATGCAGGTAGCCGCTATATATGATCAAGCCTCAGAACAAGATGGGGACAAGAAGAAGGAACTGGCGGATTATTATTTTAATTCCTTTGAAGAAATATTCGATTAGAAAAGGTATCCTATCCTATGAAAATGATTGTTGTTGATAAGAATGACGCAGGGCAGCGTTTGGACAAGCTGTTGTTAAAGCATTTAAATAAGGCTCCTAAAAGCTTTATTTATAAAATGCTTCGTAAAAAAAATATAACTTTAAATGGTAAAAAGGCGGATGGTTCTGAAAAAACCAATATAGAGGATGAAATCAAACTATTTTTATCAGAAGAAACCATTGCTAATTTTTCAGAAGAATATAAACTGGTTAAAGTAAAATCCAATATAGAAATCATCTACGAAGATGATAATATTATTATAGTGAATAAACCAGTCGGCATGTTGTCTCAAAAGGCTGAAAAAGATGATGTTTCTTTAGTAGAACATATTATCTCCTATCTATTGGAGACAAAGAAAATAACACAGGAGGAGTTAAACACCTTTAAACCTGGTATATGTAATCGTTTGGACCGCAATACCAGTGGGCTTGTGATCGCTGGTAAAACATTGGAAGGATTACAGGTGATGTCAGAATTGTTTCGAGATAGGACCATAGACAAATTCTACCTTACCTTAGTAAAGGGCGAGATTTTAGAAAAGAAGAAAATAGATGGTTATCTACAAAAGGATGAAAGAAGTAATAAAGTATCCATATATAAAGCCTACAAAGAGGGGAGTGATCCCATTAAGACAGAATACACTCCCATAAAGATTACAGAAGGATATACTTTGTTAAAGGTGAAATTAATCACTGGAAAAACCCATCAAATACGTGCTCATTTAAGTAGCATTGGCTATCCTATTATTGGGGATGTGAAATATGGTAACTTAAAAGAAAATGAGAAATTTAAGAAAAATTTCAAGTTAAATCATCAATTGCTGCATGCCTATGAAGTGGAATTTCCAGAGATGAAGAATTATTTAAAGAACCTGAATGGCTTAAAACTCCATGCAGAACTCCCGAAAGACTTTGCAAAGATAGTGGATTCTTTGCAGTGGGAAAATATAACTTTATAAGCTTACCAAGACACATAGTGTATTAGCATAGTATATTATGAATTGCTGCGTTGACTTAAGAAAGGACTATTGTATGCCCTCATGGAATTCAAGAGGTCTTAGAGGATCTTCTTTAGAAGAATTAATTAATATTACAAACACAAGATACAGAGAAAAAAGACTTGCCCTTATTCAAAAAATTCCTACACCTATTACACCCATCTCCATTGACAAAGAAAAGCATCAGATTACTTTGGCCTATTTTGAAGAAAAGAGTACAGTGGATTATATAGGTGCAGTACAGGGTATTCCTGTATGCTTTGATGCAAAAGAATGTGCTACAGACACTTTTTCCTTGCAAAATATTCATGAACATCAAGTTGAATTCATGAAAGATTTTAAGGAACAAGGGGGAGTAGCATTTCTTTTAATATACTTTTCTAAACGAAATATTTATTACTATTTAACGCTACATACGTTGTTAATTTTTTGGGAAAGAGCGAAATCTGGAGGAAGAAAAAGCTTTCGACTGGATGAATTAAGTGAAGAAAATTATATAAATTGCAAAAATAGTACCTTTATTCATTATCTTGAAAATATAGCCAAAGAGTTTGAAAATAAATAGATATATGAACTTTATTCAAAAATTCTTATAAGGATTTTATAAGGAATTTACATGGAGCTTATATGGAAGTGCTAGATGTTTTGTTTGATGTGTTGACTGTTGACATCGATTTAATATTGTATTATAATAAGTTTACATTCGTGTGGTAGCGAATTATCACTGTACCAATTTAGTAAAGTAAAGTAAAGTAAAGTGATAAAGATATTGAACCTATCTAGAACTTATGTATGTGCACATGTATTGAATAGGTATCAATCTAATTATAAAATTAGAATCTATATATGAATTGGGAGGGCTTATGATTGAAAAACTTTTACATACACCAGAAGGCGTAAGAGATATTTATAATGATGAATGTGAAGCTAAGATATTGGTGCAAAACAATCTTCATCAGATCATGAAGCTTCATGGTTTTAAAGATATCCAAACGCCTACATTTGAATTTTTTGATATATTTAGTGAAGAACGAGGGACCGTACCATCTAAGGACATGTATAAGTTCTTTGATAGAGAAGGGAATCCTTTGGCTCTAAGACCAGATATTACGCCTTCCATAGCAAGGTGTGTCGCAAAGTATTATAAAGAGGAAACAATGCCTCTTCGACTTTGTTACATGGGTAGTACCTTTATTAATAATAGTAGTTATCAGGGGAAGTTAAAAGAATCCACCCAAATTGGAGCTGAATTAATCAATGACTCCTCCTTAGAAGCGGATGCAGAGATGCTAGTGATCACCATTGAATGTCTTTTAAAAGCAGGGCTTAAGGAATTTCAAGTAGAAATTGGAGATGCAGAGTTTTTCCTAGGGCTAATGGAAGAAGCAGGTTTTAATCAGGAGGAAGAGACTCAGTTAAGAAGTTTAATAGAGCAGAAGAATATATTTGGTGTAGAAGAAATTTTATCTAGCAAAGAAATTGGTGCTGACTTAAAAAATGTATTTCTAAGTCTTCCTTCCTTGTTTGGTAATCTTGATAAATTAGCACAAGGAAAAGCAATGACTCAGAATGTTCGAGCATTGAATGCAATCAAACGATTAGAAGACTTATATCAAATATTGTCTCTATATGGTTTTGAAAAGTATATCACTTTTGATCTGGGAATGCTTAGCAAATATAATTACTATACAGGTATTATATTTAGAGCTTTTACCTATGGAACAGGTGATACCATAGTAAATGGTGGTAGATACGATAACCTAGTGGGGCAATTTGGGAAAAAGGCATCAGCCATTGGTCTTGCAATTATGGCAGATCAATTGCTCATAGCCCTTGCAAGACAAAAAATCACTCCAGAAGGTATGGATGTGAATACCTTAATACTTTATCACAAAGATCTGATTGAGAATGCCATTACACTCACCAGACATTTTAGAGAACAAGGTATGAATATTGAACTTTTGTGTAAAAAGGATGAGATTGAGATAAAAGACTATATCGCCTATGCTAAGAGAATGGGAACAGGAGGCATCTTATATTTTAAAGCCTCTAATCGAATTGAAGTAATTGATATAGCAACAGGCAGCAGCACAGAAGCTGCATTTGAAGACTTTTTAAAGACTTAACTAAACTTTGAGGTGACGATTTGGCGTAAGATACCACGCATATCTGATTCGTATATAGAAAGGCTGTCCTTATTCTGTAATTATTTTATTGCAGTTAAGTTGGGGCAGAGTTGGTAAATAATATGAGATATTTAACCTTTGCCCTTGCTAAGGGCCGATTAGCAACTAAAACTTTAAAAATACTAGAAAGTATTGGTTATACCTGTGAAGAGATGAAGGATCCAGATTCTAGAAAACTGATTTTTGTAAATGAAGAGCAAAAGATAAAGATATTTCTTGCAAAAGCCAGTGATGTTCCTACCTATGTAGAATATGGTGCTGCAGATATTGGTGTTGTAGGTAGGGACACTATATTAGAAGAGGGCAGAAAATTATATGAAGTCATTGATTTAGGACTTGGTAAATGCAGAATGTGTGTGGCAGGACCTTTGCAGGCCAAAGAGTTGTTACAACACGGAGAATTGATTAGAGTCGCTACAAAATACCCTAATATTGCAAAAGATTATTTTTATAACAAAAAACATCAAACAGTTGAAATTATAAAATTAAATGGGTCTATTGAATTGGCACCTATAGTAGGCTTATCAGAAGTTATAGTTGATATTGTAGAAACAGGAGCAACATTAAGGGAGAATGGGTTGGAGGTTTTAGAAGAAATCTGTCCCCTTTCTGCTAGAATGGTTGTAAATCAAGTAAGTATGAAGATGGAAAATGAGCGAATCACAGGCCTCATTCATGCACTAAAAGAAGTTTTACCTCAGAAAAATTAAGGAAGTGTGGTGTGGATATGAGAAAATTAAAATTAACTAAGGAATCGAAGAAAGACTTATTAACCCAGTTATTAAAAAGAAGTCCAAACCAATATGCCTCCTATGAACAGACAGTGAATCAAATCATTGAAGAGGTAAGGACAAGAAAAGACGAGGCAGTATTTGAATATACTGCTAGATTTGACAAGGCAGTTATTAATTGTGACAATATACTAGTTACTCCAGAGGAAATTGAGGCAGCTTACAAAGAAGTAGATCCTAACATGTTAGAAGTACTTAGAAAAGCAGCGAAAAATATTGAGGCATACCATAGTAAACAAAAGCAGTTTGGTTGGTTTGATACAGACCCAAAGGGAATTATTCTAGGACAGAAAGTTACACCAATTGGCTCTGTTGGTGTTTATGTTCCTGGTGGTAGAGCTGCATATCCATCTTCTGTACTTATGAATGTCATACCCGCTAAAGTGGCTGGAGTTGAAAATATAACCATGACTACACCTCCTGATCAAGATGGTAAAGTTTATGCCGGAACATTAGTGGCTGCTAAGGAAGCTGGCGTTTCAAAAATCTATAAGGTGGGAGGGGCACAAGCCATTGCAGCCCTTGCTTTTGGTACCCAGTCCGTTGAAAAAGTAGACAAAATTGTAGGTCCAGGAAATATTTACGTAGCACTTGCAAAAAAAGCTGTATATGGGCATGTTAATATTGATTCCATTGCAGGGCCTAGTGAAATCTTAGTAGTAGCAGATGAGACTGCAAATCCTAGATATGTGGCAGCGGATTTGTTATCTCAGGCAGAACATGATGAATTAGCATCTTCTATATTAGTTACAACCTCACAGGAATTAGCAGATCAAGTAGAAATTGAAGTAAAGAATTTCACAAAGCAATTATCAAGAAAAGAAATTATTCAAAAATCTTTAGATAATTATGGATATATTTTGCTGGCAGATTCTCTTCCAGATATGATAGATATTGCCAATGAAATTGCCTCAGAACATTTAGAAATCATTACAAAAGATCCTTTTACTGTGATGACCAAGATAAAAAATGCTGGTGCAATATTTCTAGGGGAATATTCTAGTGAACCTTTGGGGGATTATTTTGCAGGTCCAAACCATGTACTACCAACCAATGGTACTGCCAAATTTTTCTCACCTCTTGGAGTGGATGACTTTATTAAAAAATCCAGTATTATTTCCTATTCAAGAGAGGCTTTACAAGAAGTGCATCAAGATATTATAACATTTGCAAAGGCTGAGGGACTTACTGCCCATGCCAATTCCATTGCAGTTAGATTTGATCTTGACAAAGGAGAGTAAATTATGGAAAGAAGTGCAAAGGTCACTAGGACCACCAAGGAAACAGATATTACCCTAGACCTTAATCTAGATGGAACAGGGGAAAGCAATATAGATACAGGCATTGGATTCTTTGATCATATGTTAAATAGTTTTGTAAAACATGGTTTTTTTGATATGAATGTAAAAGTTTCAGGAGATTTAATTGTAGACGGACATCATACAGTGGAGGATACAGGCATTGTGATAGGTCAGGCCATCAAAGAAGCCTTAGGAGAAAAGATTGGTGTAAAACGATATGGCAGTTCCTACCTTCCTATGGATGAAACTCTGGTATTATGTGCCATAGATTTGTCTGGAAGACCTTATCTTGTATTTGATGCAGAATTTACACAGGAGAGAGTTGGGTACCTAGATACAGAGCTTGTTCGGGAATTCTTTTATGCAATCTCCTATAGCGCAGGAATGAATCTTCACATCAAATTAATCCATGGTAGTAACAATCATCATATAATAGAAGCGATATTTAAAGCTTTTGCAAGAGCTTTGGATGAGGCGTCTGGTATAGATGAGAGGATAAAGAAAGTTCTATCTACCAAAGGAAGTATTTAATTTATCATGTAGTGGATGCAAATTCACTTTGACCAAATAAGGAGGTAGCCGTGGCAAAAAAAATTATTCCCTTCATAGATTGCAGTAAAGAAGTTCCTCTTCAGGTAATGGAAGAGGCAGTGGATTATGAAGTGTTAGGTGGGGACGGTCTGTATATTTATGATTATACAGAAGCAGAAGAAGAGAGAGAGGAATTTTTAAAGACAGCAAAGGAAGTATCTAAAGTTGTTGAATTCCCTATATATATTGGTTGTTCCATAAAGCGTTTTGAAGACATAAAAAAAGCGCTTTACACGGGAGCTTCCTATGTGATTGTTAAGAATAGTGAATACAAGGAAGAAGTTATTATAGAAGGTACGAAAAGATTTGGTAATGACAAAATCATTATTTTAATGGAAGATCGGAATGAATTAAATAAAGAGTATGGGAACAAACTTTTAAATGCCGGTGTTTATGGTGTATTTATAACAAATATAACTTTAGAGGACAAATTGCTAAGGGAGATAAAGGATTATCCATTGCCAGTGTTTATTCATGATAATCTCTTAGAAAATGATATTACAGAGTTGTTAGAACCAGACAAGGTGATAGGGATTACTACAGACTTTTTCAAAGGAAAAGGACTTTTTAATGCAAAGACTTTTTTAAAAGCGGAGGGCATAGAAGTAAATCTTTATGAAAGTAATCTTTCCTTTTCGCAATTTAAATTAAATAAGGAAGGACTTCTCCCGGTTGTGGTGCAGGATTATAAAACCAGTGATGTGTTAATGGTAGCTTATATGAATGAAGAGGCATTTGATAAAACCATAGTGAGTGGTAAGATGACTTATTTTAGCAGAAGTAGAAATGAACTTTGGATGAAAGGTGAAACTTCTGGACATTACCAATATGTGAAAGAATTATTGATAGATTGTGATAAAGACACGTTACTTGCCAAGGTAAAACAAGTAGGTGCTGCCTGCCATACTGGAAATCAATCTTGTTTTTATACTAGTCTGGTAAAGAAAGAGTATGACAATATTAACCCCCTTACTGTATTTAATCAAGTTTATGACGTCATACTAGATCGAAAGAAAAACCCCAAGGAAGGTTCTTATACCAACTACTTATTTGATAAAGGAATTGATAAAATACTAAAAAAATGTGGGGAAGAAGCCACTGAAATAGTAATTGCAGCAAAAAATCCTGATGCAGCAGAATTAAAATATGAGATATCAGATTTCTTATATCATATGATGGTTCTTATGGTAGAATGTAATCTGGACTGGAATGATATACTTAAGGAACTCTCTCATAGAAGATAAGCCTCCACAAAGAACATAGCGTACCAACACCAATGCACCAACAAAAGGTATTTTTAAAATCATAACCTATTAAATACCATACCTATATTATTATCATACCCTTTTAATACGCAGCCAATGGATTACTTTACTTCTTTTTACGCAGACTGGCTGAGCTCATCTTGTGAAGCGGAGCGTTCTGAACGAGCGAAGGTAAAGCAAGTAAAAGGAAGTAAAGCAACCCATGGGCGTTCCTAGAACAATAAAGATTGAAAATAAAGATTGAAAATAAAGATTGAAAACAGAGGCTGAAAATAGATATTGAAAAAAGACGATGAAATAAGGTTCAAACCGGTTCAAAATAAAAATAAAATAACACTTGATTTTTAGGAACATCTATGGTACTCTGTTATAAGGTATTAAATAACGCGATGGATAGGAGTGGACGAAAGTCCACTCTTTTTATTTTGTTCAAAACCTATAGCTTATAAATGACATAGCATTGGTACGGAGGAAGATATGGCAAAAAGAGTAGACTATGAATTAAAAACAGAACAATTGTTAGAACCAATGATGACAAATAATAATTTTGAACTTGTTGATGTAGAATTTGTGAAAGAGGGAAGTAATTTGTACCTAAGAGCATATATTG
>JBKEAO010000175.1:0-1626 GCA_047972335.1 Anaerocolumna sp.
GAACGGGACGTTTGTCGTGAACGGCACCGAACGCGTTGTCGTGTCGCAGATGCACCGCAGCCCCGGCGTGTTCTTCGACCATGACCGCGGCAAGACGCACAGCTCGGGCAAACTGCTGTTCGCCTGCCGGATCATCCCCTATCGCGGTTCGTGGCTGGATTTCGAATTCGACGCTAAGGATCTGGTCTTCGCGCGTATCGACCGCCGGCGCAAACTGCCGGTGACGACGCTGCTTTATGCGCTTGGCATGGATCAGGAAGGCATCATGGACGCCTTCTATGACACCGTTGATTACAGCCTGCGTAAATCGGGGCGCGAACAGGGCTGGGTCACGAAATTCTTCCCTGACCGCGTGCGCGGCACCCGTCCGGCCTATGACCTGATCAATGCCGAAACCGGCGAGGTCATCACCAAGGCGGGCGAAAAAGTCACGCCGCGTCTGGTCAAGAAGCTGATGGAATCGGGCGAGCAGGTGAACCTGCTGGTTCCGTTCGAGCGTATCATCGGCCGCTTTGTCGCCAAGGACATCATCAACGAAGAAACCGGCCTGATCTATGCCGAAGCCGGCGATGAGATCACGGCGGAATACGACAAGGATGGCGAGTTGAACGGCGGCCTGCTGAAGGTTCTGCTGGACAACGACATCTCCGAAATCCCGGTTCTGGACATCGATCATGTGAATGTCGGTCCCTACATCCGCAACACGATGGCGGCGGACAAGAACATGAACCGCGAACAGGCGCTGACCGATATCTAGCGCGTCAGGCGCCCCGGTGAGCCGCCGACGGTCGAGGCGGCTTCTGCCCTGTTCAACAGCCTGTTCTTTGACGCCGAGCGTTATGACCTGTCCGCCGTGGGCCGGGTCAAGATGAACATGCGTCTGGATCTGGATGCCCCGGATACGCAGCGTACGCTGCGTTCCGAGGATATCGTGGCCTGTATCCGTGGTCTGGTCGAGTTGCGCGACGGCAAGGGTGAGATCGACGATATCGACCATCTGGGCAACCGCCGCGTCCGCTCGGTTGGCGAACTTATGGAAAACCAGTATCGCGTCGGTCTGCTGCGCATGGAGCGCGCCATTCGTGAGCGTATGTCCGGCGTCGAAATCGACACCGTCATGCCGCAGGATCTGATCAACGCGAAACCGGCGGCGGCTGCCGTCCGTGAATTCTTCGGCAGCTCGCAGTTGTCGCAGTTCATGGACCAGACCAACCCGTTGTCGGAAGTGACGCATAAGCGTCGTCTGTCGGCCCTTGGGCCGGGCGGTCTGACGCGTGAGCGCGCAGGCTTCGAGGTTCGTGACGTTCACCCGACCCATTATGGACGGATGTGCCCGATCGAAACGCCGGAACGTCAGAACATTGGTCTGATCAACTCGCTGGCAACCATTGCCCGTGTGAACAAATACGGCATCATCGAGACGCCTTATCGCAAGGTCGTTGAGGGGCACGTAACCGACGATGTGGTCTATATGTCCGCTACCGAGGAAATGCGTCACACCGTGGCTCAGGCCAACGCGACGCTGGATGCCGATGGCAAGTTCGTGGACGAGCTGATCAGCACCCGCCAGACCGGTGACTTTACGCTGAACCCGGTGGACGCGATCGACCTGATCGACGTGTCGCC
>JBKEAO010000187.1:0-32572 GCA_047972335.1 Anaerocolumna sp.
CTTTAAGGATTCCTCCAATGGGGTAAATACCGTCAACTCCTGTTCAACATTTGCTTCCTCATGAAGAAACCTACTGTATCCAAAACCATGCCTTACTCTGTAAGTTCCTCTATCTGACCTTCCAAGAGACATGGGTGTCATTACTTTACCAGTTATTTCATCCAGAATATAAATTGCCTCTGTGGCACTGTCACTAACAGGGTCATTAGACCAGGGAGTAAGCTTATTTTCTCTGCTGTTAATGCTCCAGGTAAAGCCTGCACCAGATTCTGATATCTGAAATCCAAAGTTCTTATTTGCAATTACATTAATCCAAGGCGCCGGTGGTCTATTATCACCCTCTAGTAAAACTTCATACTCTTTTCCCTCACAGGCAAATGCCCCGAAGCCGTTAAAAAATTCATAGTTCTCTGTTTCTTTCTCCTGTAGTACAGGTGCATCTGCTGTGTTCAAAATAGATCCTCCTTAAAAAATGGTAATTCATAAATCCCCTACTCTTTGATAAGCTCATACTGTTCTTCTTTTACATTGCTAAAGGAAATTCCCGTTTTTTCTGAAAATACAACCCTTGCAACTGTGTAAAGCAAATCAATTTCTGCTGGTATCATATCGTAGGTGTGTAGGGTAAAAAAGCTTGGTTTCTCGCTTTTAGAATCATAAATACGAAGTGAACTTGTCATATCATTAATTAAGTCATCTACCTCTTGTAAATAGCCATGTTTGGAATCAATCAGAATAATCAAATCCACCATAACTCGGTTAATACGTAGGTACTCATAGGCTTTTAATACGTCTTTTACAATTCTCTCCTCTTCAATGGATTTTACCATCAATAGCAAGATCGGGTTATCTCCAGATACACCAAACTTCCATAGGAAACTTTGATTCTTAAAATTACGCCTTATATTTTCATCTGGACCTCTATATATACCAGATGGGTAGAAAATAGGGCTTATAAGATCCTGAAAGGCATTTAACTGAGGCTTTGTTATCTCAAGATATTTTAGTTCCAGATCTGTTTGGAGCCTGAATTTTTCTAAATTATCGTCAATTCTAAAACCAGCATTCAGATCACCTGCAATTTTTATCGCATCCTCTTTACTTTCACATACACCAGTGATAAAGGAAATGCAGATCGTTTTACCAGGTTCAATCATAAACTGTGCTCGTAAGCTCATTATAGGATCATTACAAAAGCCTGAATTATTAAAAAAGGTAATACTATTTACCACAGAATCTGGATTCATAAGGGTATTGTTTCTTCCGATAAAACGCTTTCTATCATTTTCACACTCTACCTTTTTACATAATTTTGCTTCTGTTCTTAGCATATGCATAAGATAAGGGTGATCCGTTTCTTTCTTTCGCCTTCTTTTGGCTAGGAATACTCCTTCTTCTTCTAAAAATTCACTTTCCAAAAATAATTTATTAAAGGCTGGATGGCTTAATTCTGCCAGATGTGTATCATCTACCACCTCAAGATAACTAGTAACTTCTAACTGTTTTTCTTTTTCTCCATGATTGGTAAATGCCACTTTACGTATTTCAAAGTTGTGTTCTGCATCTAAACTAACAGTCATGTGTGAGGATATTTGCCCATCCTTTCGTTTATATTCCATCTTATGAGGGGAAAATACAACCTGATAATCCTCCGGCTCAACCTTTGTTGGATTATAGGTAGCACTCCAATGCTTGCCAAGCTCTATATCTTTGATATAAATATAATTTCCTGTATTCGCATAAATATCGGAACGCCAACGATGTATCATACGATCCTCATATTGACTAAATCCATCCCCGTCAGAAGTCATCATTAGTGAATACTTACCATTAGAAAGATAATTTACAACAGGTGGATTTATACCTGTACTATCTATATATCGATTGCTATAAACATCTTCTTTTAGAAGAGTCTTACCTATTTTTATTGTATAACCTTGTTTGGCAATGGATATCAAGTGGGAGTGACGTTTTTCTTCTAATAAAACTTCTGTAGCTTTTATGATCATTTCCTTATGAAATCTCTCTCTTAATATCCCCTCATTTAGATAGTTATTAATGGCAGCCAAATTCATTCCCTGATGATGGGCCATGTATGACTTTACAATACAATAAGGTGTAAGTTCTGCTGAGTTTGGCACATTAAAGTCTACAGATTCGTAGAAACCATATTTGCCATAAGCTCCTAGTTCTTTTAGTCTTGTAAGATTAGTCATACACTCCTCTCCTACAAAATCAAGAGCCAGCATAGTGGCATATGGTGCAACCACCAAGGAATTCTTACGCACTGGTTGAAGCCTTATTTTAGGAACACCAAAAGCTTTATATTGATAATTAGAGTGTAAGTCAAATCGATAATACTGGGATTCAGATATTCCCCAAGGTATCATGGCATCCCTTGCGTACTTAATATGCTGATGCACCGCAGCTCTTGCAGTTTGGGCATAGACAGATCCTTCATATTCTTTAAATACAAGATTAGGCATTAAAAATTCAAACATGGTGCCACTCCAGGATACATGACAAGGTATGCCTTTTACCATGGTAAGTGGTCTTCCAAGTCTATACCAATGCTTTAACGGAACCTCTCCCATTGCAATTGCTAAAAGGCTTGTAAGTGCTGATTCTGATGCCATCAAGTCATAGCAACCATCATCTAATATTTGCGAGGATACATGATATCCAATGTGGAATAGTTTTCTCTTTTCATTAAATAAAAACCGCAAATCTACATTCGCTAGGATACTATCTATGATCTTACACAGTCTTTGAATGCGACCTATTAATTCATTTGCATACTGATTACCCTCTCCTGCAAGTTGTTTTAGGGTTGGACAGGATGAAAGACTCTTATTTTCTAAATTAAATTCAGAAACCTCTTTTGTAAACTCATCTATTTGGATTAATAGCTGCCTTGTATAACGATAATCTAAAGTACGTTTTGGCTCTCTATCATTTAAATATTTTTGTATCCCTTTTAGATCTTCTAGCAGTTTTCGTATATTTTCATAGCTAGACTTTAGTTCATTCTCAGTTAAACGATTGGTTCTAGCTTCTAGTTCCTTATTACTGCTCTTAACTGCAATTCCAAGTTCACTTAGAAAATGTTCTGCATAAATTTTGCTATCCAATTGGTCCTTTAGACCATTTTTTAGAGCAACCAAATGGCCTAGATAATTTCCGCTGTCAACCGTTGATATATAAGCAGGATTTAATACACCCAAAGTATTAATATGGTACCAGTTATAAAGATGTCCTTTCCATTTCTCCATCTTTTCAATGGTTTCCATTAGTTTTTCTGTTGATGCAATCGTTGCACTAAGGGTTTCAAATCCAAAGTCTCTAGCAGATAGGATTGCAAGAAACTGTAGTCCAATATTGGTTGGAGATGTTTTATCACTAATTTTAGGATTCATCCCAATTTGATAATTATCTGGGCAAAGCCAATTATTTTCTTTAATGGAGAAATCTTTAAAGAACTGCCAGGTTCTACGTGCAGTATCTAAAAGTAACTCCTTCTCAATTTCCTTATTGCTAGACGGTAAGTTCTTCGTAGGCTGACTGATCTGGTATGCAATCTCAGAGGCAAGGCACCAATCTAAAATAAGTATAATGGTCAGTATCATTCCTCCAATGGACAAATCACCTAAAATCAGAGCCAAAACTAAGACCGTAGTGGGAAGGAGAGAGCTCCACATAGTAAGAAAATACCCTTTTTTCGTATTGATAATGGATGCATCCACAGATTCCGCAGTATTCCAACGAAGTAGGTTCTTCTTACTTATATATACGCGATGCCAAGTTCTAATCATGGCATCTGTTGCCACATAAGCACGATAAGGAGTAATGGTAAATTCTAAAAATCCTCTTTCTAACATGGTGATGATTTCTTTTGAAAAACTTTTATACACCAATGCTAATTTAGGTCTTGCTATCTTTTGCTTGATGACTGAAAATATCATAATAACCAAGTTAAAAATATCTGTAAAGAAGATAAAGGGCAGCCATAAGTAATATACTTTGGGGATCCAGATTAAATTTAACAGTATAAATAAGACTTTGCTTAAAGGAACCAAGCTTCGCCTTAAGTTATCAAAGATTTTCCACTTAGCAAGAGCACAAAGACTTTTTCCGTCTGGTGTCTTTTTAAGAAATAACCATGGAAGTAATTGCCAATCTCCTCGCAGCCATCTATGTTCTCTCTTGGTAAAAGATAATACACTATTAGGAAAGTAATCCATAACTTTAGCCGTACTAGCAAAGGCGGTTCTTGCATAGCAGCTCTCGAAAAGATCATGGCTAAGAATTCGATTTTCTGGCACTTTATTGTGAAGTACCTTTTGAAAAGCTTTTATATCATAGATACCTTTTCCAGTATAAATTCCCTCATCAAAAATATCCTGATAAATATCTGAAATCACAGCCCCATAATGAGCAAGGCCTGATTCTCCACCAAATATTTTGGTAAATCTGCTTCCATTCTTATCAACAATATGATTTCTAACGGATGGCTGAATAATGACATACCCTTCTAAAACCTTTTGACCTGCCATATCAAGCAAGGGTTTATTGAGAGGGTGGTCAATTAATCCCACTAGTTTTGCTGCATTATCACGAATTAGATTGGTATCCGCATCTAGTGTAAGAACATATTGAAAGGTGGTTAAAAGGTCTTCGTTGCAATAGATAGAAGAAAAAGTAGTATCACTTTTCTTTGCTCCATTTAAAAGACTATTAAACTCTTCTAACTTTCCTCTCTTACGCTCCCACCCCATAAAACAATTCTCTGCTTCATTCCATTTACGTCCTCTAAAGAACAGTGAAAAACGTTGGTTTTCTGATGGATATTGGTCATTTAACTCCTTCAATCGTTGAACAAGTGCGTTTTCAATAACCTGATCTTTGGGTAAGGTCACCTCAGTGGAATCCTCAAAATCAAAAAGTATAGCAAAATAAAGATTAGGCTGCGCATTAGCCAGATAATGCTTTTCCAGACGTTTTAAGTATTCTAACCCCTGCTCTTTGGAGGAAATAATAACTGGCATAATCACAAAGGTCCTAGCTTTCTCTGGTATTTCATTGAGATAATTCAGGGAAGGAATCTTTTTTACGGCAATTCTTCTTGTGAAGACAAAGTTTGTAAACTCCATAGAAATACCCATTGTTAAGGGTAGCGCCACAAGTAGGATAATGACTTGTCTACTTGTACCCTCAAATCCAGCAAAGCTTTTAGCCACATAAAGTATGCATGCATTTAGCCCTATCACAACAAGGGATAGAACCAGAAAATATAAAAAACCCAGCACATTAAATTTCTTCTTTATATTTTGTGGAATCTGTCTCCCTAGAACTTTCGCTTTTAAAATCGGATAACCTTTGCCTAAAAGATAAGCTCCTACATGATGAGAACAATGTAGGTCTTCTCGGCCTTCTATTGCCAGCTCCAAGCAGTCTCCTGCTATTTTTTCCTCTTTTAATCTATACCTATGAGACAATTTCACAATAACGCCCCGGTACATACCTCTAGCTTCCAAATCCATTTTAGAATAGACTCCATCAGGATCCTTAGATAAGATCTGCTCCAAATAAGAATTTTCCTCAAAGAATTTTTCCTCATCAACCTCATTGATATCTCTTAGTCCCACAATTAATGTTCTGATACCATTCTCCAAGAAGGATTCTACTTTTCCTTCCTCCTGAAATATTTTAGAGGATTTCATATGTTTTTCCCTTGTACCAAAATGATATTCAAGATACCTTTGAATAGAAGCTTCACTAAAGGACATGTTTTTTAATTGGTATATAACTTGCGCATGAAAGGAATAATCGAAACGAAGTTTATCATCTATATTGCAAAGAAATGCTTCAATATTTCCTTGCTCTTGGTTATCGTTTAATTTATCCCTGAGAAATTTATCTGCCTTTGACTTTAACTGAATCACATGAAGAATTTCATCTGCAATTGAAATGATTTCCTCAAGAAGACAAAATCCAATCATTTCAGGTAACACCCATATTTCTTTATCTGTCAGTGGTGTTTTCTCTTGATAAGCCTTTAGCATCAACGAAATATTTTCTTCCGTCACATGTCCTCCAGAGAGTGCCACCATTTTTTTTGCAACTACATAAATTCGCGGAAAACCTCGGTATTCTCTTCCCTTTAATATAGGCATTACTGCATAACTAGAACCTGAGGTACGCATCTTTTTAATTTCTCGGTACATCATCTGAAAATTATCAAATAGCCAACGTGCAGCTGGAATCAATGTAATAATATCAGTGGATAAACTTGATATGTTATTTCTAATCTTATTCAGCCTTTTATAAGCAGCCTGATTATAATCATCTAACACAAAGCTATATCCTCTTAACCTTACCTGACTTTGGCTTTCTGCCAGGTCTGCCATCTGTTTCTCCCATTCGCTTGGATTAGGTCTTCCTTCTTCTAATGAACTATGATGAAACTTAACTTCCTTCCCAAAATGGTGAAACCGATGATATACCAATAAGATAACGATACAAATCAATGCAATTAGTACAAATAAAATAGCCGGTGGAAATGGTGAATTTATATTAAAATTATTTCCTTTCAACATGATAAACAATGGTGGCTCCTCCTTATTTAAGATATCCTTCAAATACAATATTTCTTTGTCTTTCTTATTTGTTTCTTACTTTTTTGATATTTGTTTTCTTATTTGTATTTCTTATTTATCTTTCTTATTTGTACTTGAAATTCTTCTCACATATTAACTTAATGATATTTTGAATAATGATTGTCTGTTTTTACACAAAAATTAGATAATATTATATTGTGCCACTTTTTATAATTTTTATTTGCTTTCTACCAGAATTATTAAATTTATACAAAAGAAAAACGTTTGCAATATAAAACATCTTCTCCTTCATAATAACTTGCCTTATATTCATTTTTAAAAAATGTACTGGACTAGTTATAGAGCAACACCATTTTGGGAACATCTGTGGCTAGTGTATATGGTAGATGGTCAGATGATCTACGTAGATTTGATAATTGATGACCGACAAAATTATGGCAATCTATTTATTCGGTAGCAATAGGTAAAAAACCATATAAAAAAAGCCTGCAATCCATCAAAAATACCGGATTACAGGCTTTCATTAATATGATTATTTATATCAGTTGCTTCCCATTTGTTTAGCAGGCTTCTTACGAAGAAGTTGCCTTGAGTCTAAACCTATTTGCCCATTTGTTTAGCAACCTCTTCGGCAAAGTTTTCTTCTTTTTTCTCAATACCTTCGCCTGTTTCGAAACGAACGAAGCTCTTAACTGTAATAGGAGCACCGATTTCTTTCGCTACAGCATCAAGATATTTTTGAACAGTTAAATCACCATCTTTTACATAAACTTGATCAAGAAGACAGATTTCTTTTAACTCTTTGTTTAAACGACCTTCAATCATTTTTTCAATGATATTTTCAGGTTTTCCAGTGTTTTCATTCATTGCCTGTGCTTTTAAGATTTCTCTTTCATGCTCAATGTAATCAGCAGAGATTTCTGATCTTTCTACATATTTAGGAGCAATCGCAGCGATTTGCATTGCAATGTTTTTAGCAGCTTCTTTAGTTACATCATTATTTACTGATGTTGCAACTTCTACTAAAACACCAATTCTTCCGCCACCGTGAATATATGTTTCAACAAATCCTTCAGTTGCAGTTACTTTTTTAAATCTTCTGATGTTCATGTTTTCACCGATTACAGCGATTTGTGAAGCCAATGCTTGTTTCACAGTTTTTTCTGCATCAAGTGACCAGCTTTCGTTTAAGAAAGTTTCAATATCATCAGTTTCAGTTTTAGCTGCTTGTTCAACAACTGCTTTAACGAAGTCTCTAAATGTTTCATTCTTAGCAACGAAATCTGTTTCGGAGTTTACTTCTACAATTGCTGCTACTTTGCCATCAGCACTTACAGTTGCATCACAGATACCTTCTGCTGCAATTCTACCAGCTTTTTTCTCAGCTGCTGCAAGTCCTTTTTCTCTTAAAAATTCAACTGCTTTATCCATATCACCTTCAGTTGCTGCAAGTGCTTTTTTACAATCCATCATACCTGCACCGGTCATATCTCTTAAATCTTTAACCATTGCTGCTGTAATAGCCATGTTACAATACCTCCATTATTTGATTATGCTTCAACTAATTCTTCTGAACCAACTTCTGCTGTTTCAACTGTTTCTTCAGCATCATACTGAACTCCTTGATTTGCTTCAATAACAGCATCTGCCATTTTAGCTACGATTAATTTAACTGCTCTAATCGCATCATCATTACCAGGAATTACATAATCTAATTCTTCAGGATCACAGTTAGTATCAGCGATACCAATTAAAGGAATACCTAATACGTGAGCTTCTTGTACGCAGATTCTTTCTTTTTTAGGATCTACTACAAAAATAGCATCTGGAATTTCTTTCATATTCTTAATGCCGCCAAGGTTCTTTTCAAGTTTTTCCCATTCTTTTTTAAGTTCAATAACTTCTTTTTTAGGAAGAACATCAAAAGTTCCGTCTTCGGACATAGTTTCGATTTGTTTTAATCTTTTAACTCTACTTTGGATGGTTTTGAAGTTAGTTAACATACCACCTAACCATCTTTCATTTACATAGTACATTCCGCAACGTTCAGCTTCAGATTTAACAGAATCCTGTGCTTGTTTCTTTGTTCCTACGAAAAGAACTTTTCCGCCTTCAGCAACAACATCTTTAATTGCATAATAAGCTTCATCTACTTTACCTACAGATTTTTGTAAATCGATAATGTAGATACCATTTCTTTCTGTGTAGATGTACTCTGCCATCTTAGGATTCCATCTTCTTGTCTGATGACCAAAATGTACACCAGCTTCTAGTAATTGTTTCATTGATATAACGCTCATAATTTACCTCCATTTGGTTGAATTCTTCCGTATGAATCCACTTTTTGACAGACCTATTTAGGCACCGGGTCAAAAATCATCATACGTGCAATTTAGCATATGAATTATAACACAAAATTTTTTATAGGGCAAGTACTTTTTTATTTTTCACTAAAACTTTTACAACTATTAAGGAAAAACCAATAACTTTGATACACAACAAATTAAAAAATAGGCAGATCAATCACTGTTCTGCCTATTTATCATTCTTTCCTATTTCATTTAAAAATATTTCTTTGTTCCCCAGAGATTACCCTTTTTTAATTCTACATATTCATTATAGGCACGTTCCAATATCTGTTTTTCGTTAGAAAACTTAAGCATATGGTAAGCCTCGTGGAATTTGTAATAACCAGAATCCATAAAATATTCTTCTCTTTGTGGTTTGCTGTAATAGCTATCAGACATCATTAAATACCAATGAACATCCTTTATTACTGTATTCTGCGGTGTACTGAATGTATATTGACTTTTTCCAATATATTTTATAATAGAGGCATCCGTACCAGTTTCTTCTTTCACTTCACGGATTGCAGTCTCTTTATATTCTTCGCCTTCCTCCACAGTCCCTTTAGGTAGAACCCAACCTTCATATTTATTCTTATAGTTCTTATACAGTAGTAAAATCTTTCCTCTGAAAATAACTACACCGCCACAGCTCGTTGCTTCTATCATCGCAATCCCTCCTGTATAATGGTGTGTCGCTTTATCTTTTATCAGTATACAACACTTTTCATAATTGTTCAACTAATATTTATGCAATACTAACAAGTATCTGAATAATTATAGGCGAATTATGACATCAAAGACTGAAATAACTATCTTCTTTGTATATATATACTGATAATTTTTCTTCTTCAAAGTATACATCCTAATATATGCTATTTTTATAAAATATCTCCCATATTAGTATTATGAACCTTTTATCATGATTTTACTACTGATTTCACTTCTCATTTTTATATCGCTAATAAAAAGAAGTTTGAGTTACTTATTATTATAATAGGTTTTAAATATTTTCTCTGCTATAGGAACTGCATATTCGCTTCCTGTTCCAACACTTTCAACGATGATACTCACAGCTATATCAGGTTTATCCGTTGAGGCAAATCCTACAAACCATGCATGAGCTGGTGAATCCTTACTGTGTTCTGCAGATCCAGTTTTTCCAGCCACTGTATAATTTTTATTCTGTAGGGATGTTGCTGTTCCATTTTCTACGGTTTCCTCCATAAATCTTGTTAAAATACCAGCTTCATCCGGCGTCATTACTGTATCACTTATTTCCGTCATATATTTTTTGATTACTGTTCCACCTTGATTTTCTATTCTATCCACAACATAAGGTTTCATCATAACTCCACCATTTGCTATGGCAGACACAATCATAGCATTTAGTAGCGGTGTAATCTGGGTTTGTCCTTGTCCAATTACGGTTTGTGGTATAAGAGAGGGATCAGAGGAACCATTTAATACAAAGCTACTTTTCTTAGTAGGAATACTTGTGGGTATCTCTTTATTAAACAAAAAGCTATCGCAGAGTTTTCTAAAAGAAGTCATATTTAAGGTAGTTCCAATATGAGCAAAGGAGGCATTACATGATTTTGCAAAGGACTCTTTTAAATCCTCTTCTCCATGCTCTTTATTATTATAACAATTGATTGTAACACTTTGAAATATTCCTTTACCTTCGCAAACATATTCATAATCTTCATAATCTGGATTTTCTCTTATATATTCTAGAGCTGTTAATATTTTAAAAGTAGAGCCTGGCGGATATAGCCCTTGGGTAGCTCTATTTAAAAGAGTTGATTCGTTATTTTTATCCTCTACCAAGGCGTTCCAGGTAGTATCAATTTCATTCGGGTCATAATCTGGCTTTGAAACCATTGCAAGTATTTTACCTGAAGAAGGTTCCATCACTACCACTGCTCCTTTATTATTCCCCAACGCATCATAAGCAGCTTGCTGCAACTGGGTATCCAAAGTGGTGATTATATTATCGCCTATATTTTTTTCACCAGATAGCTCCTTAAAAATCTTACTTATGGTTCCATTGTTAGAGGTAAGAAGATGAAAGTTCTCAGAGGATTCAAGACCTGTTTTTCCTTTGTTAAATTGGCCTACAATATGGACAAATACATCCTTGTAAGGATATACCCTAGTTTCTGTCCCTTCATCGTCTGTAGTTGTATGTGCTAGAACTTTCCCATCAGCCGAAATAATATCTCCTCTTACAACCTGCTCTGCCAATAAATCCTGCCTCGGATTATACGCATTATTTATAACTTCCGAACTTTGATTAATCATAAAATTCGTAAAGTAACCGATGATTAGGATAAACAAACCCACAAAGATATACATAACCAATATAATTTCTTTGTTTGCTTTCTCCTTCTTATTCTTCTCTTTCTTATCCTTCACACCACGAATCTGATTTTCCTTTTCTTTTTTCACCCCATGTGTCTTATTTTCTTCCTCATGATACTCTTTGGTATCCATTGTTGGGGATGAAAATGATTTTTCCTCTGAAATCATTTTACTTTTCTTTTTCTTTTGTTTTGGTATTACGTACTCTTCTCTTCTCAATGTTCCTATTCCTATTCTGACTCAGGACATACATTCCTTGAATCACACTAAACATAATTACACTGCTTATGATAGAACTACCTCCATAACTTACAAAGGGCAGTGTTACACCAGTTGAGGGCACAAATTTTATGACACCACCGATGGATAAAAACATCTGGAAAGCGTACATAACACTAAGCCCTAATGCTACAAGTTTATAAAAAACATCTTCTATTTTTAAAGCTATATTTATAAATAATATAAAGCAATTAATACATATTAAGATGAGGCATAAAGCAAACAATCCCCCCATCTCCTCGGAAATGGCTGAAAAAATAAAATCGCTGTCCACAACTGGAATACTTTTAGGTGACCCCTTGGTAAGACCCATGCCAAACCAACCACCAGTACCAATGGCAAATAAAGACTGGGCCACCTGATATCCTTCATCATTGATCAGGGACCAAGGATCCTGCCAGGCCATTACTCTTACTCTTACATGTCCAAATAATTTATAAGCAAAAAATGCTGCAACTGTACCAGCTCCAAGCCCACCAAACAGGTATAGAGGCTTTGAAGTTGCCACAAACAACATGACCAAATAAGTTACAAAGTAAAGAAGGGCACCACCTAAATCCTTACCAATCACTAGTACTAAAACATGAATAGCTGCCATAGCAGTTACAAATACCACATGGACAAATGAGGTGTTTTTCCATAACAGTGCTCCTATGGCAAATACAAAGAGGATCTTTACAAACTCTGACGGTTGAAAAAGTATCCCTGCAATACGAATCCAGTTAGTAGCTCCATAAGTTTCAACTCCCCAAATTAGTACAGATATCAATAAAATAATACCTGTAATCCCATAGATCCATCCTAGATTTTTTAAATACTTCATTTTATCAATTAGGATTGGAATGACAAGACAAAGACCTAAGGCAACAGATGCAATGACAAATTGTCTAACCGCCTTATCATAAGATAATCTAGCCAACATTACATAGCCTATGGTCAAAAGAAATACCATATTATGAAGAATTGGCTTTGATAGATTATCATATACCCATTGATATAATGTAAATACCAGCACTAAGGATAATACTTCTAATCCATATAAAAATAGTAATTTTATATTTTTAGAATTCAGATATAATACAAAGTAACTGACAAAATGAAAGAAGAATATAATAACTTTCATGTTAACATATATTTTACTTTGCTTATTTTTATCTGAAGTCGCAAGCACACGATATGCATAAAACGTATATATGGCTATGAGTACAATATTAATATATTTGGATAACTCTATTATAAGATTAACCAACTTTTTCACTCCTCAAATAATAAGTTTACAACTAAGTAAAACAGGTTTGTTTAGACTGTTTATTTTTAGTGTTAATGTATAGACCCGCTTGCATACTAGAAGACGCCACGTTTAAAGTGTCCTCTTGTATATTCCTTTTCCTCGGTAACTACGTCCTTTTCATAAATATACCTGTCAGTAAATTTTTGAATCACTTGTATGGTTTCCTCTTTTGTCTCATAGGTGAAATCTAGTCGAATACGTTCCATTCCAAGTGTCTTTACCTCACTATAATTAGAAAGTAACGAAAAACCTTGACTATTATAAATAATATTATAGCATTCTCTACAGTGTCTCTTTACTTTGAATTTCTTTGCATACCGATCAAGTAATTCACCATTTTGTGCTGTAGCATAACAACATGGTGTATTCTTATCCTTAGCATAAACCTGATTTTCTCCTCCGTCCACGGTCTTATATAAACACTGAGCTGACACCATAAGTGGTAGATAGCCATATACGAGCATTTCGTGAAAACTGCCTTTCATATCCTTTAGCTCATTATAATTTAGTTCCAGAGGAGCTGTCACTCTTTTGATACCTAGCTGTCTAAAGAAATCTCCGGCTCTTTGATTAAATACATAAAGATGATAATCAGATATGAGCAACTTATTGTTTATACCCAATTCATTTACTAGAAAATCATAAGTCTCAAAATTCCTGATTAAAAACCCATCTATAGTATTGTCTGTAAGAATATGTTTATACTTAGCAAAGGTAGTAGCCGTAGAGGTTCTAAAAATATGTGGCATAGCCAGATAACACTTTTTACCTTCCCCCTTTGCTTTAGACATGTATGGCAATAATTCACTCAGTTCTAGCATATCACTTTCTATATAAATATCGGTAACTTCAGAAAATTTTTGAACAGCCTGTAGTTGAGGTGGCTGATTTACCAATGCACTCATCTGTGTAAAGCGATAAGTAGAACATGAATTTTCCTCTGTTCTATCGTATTGTTTGATACTTACTTTCTCTCTCCTATAACCATTACAGATTTTTTCCTCTAGAGCTTCTATCCCATTTCTTCTAATTTCATTCATCTTTTGTACGGGTACAAAAGCATTACCCTCCATGAAAATGATAAGCTCTTCAAAGCAAAAGGATGTATCATTGGTTTTTGTCATTTGTTTTCTTGCTTTTTCTTCTGATAAAGGTTGATTTAGGGCCTCTTCTACCACTTCAGAAACCACATTTACACTTAAATTACCCAGGGTTAGTGTAAGCTCCATAGGCTCACCTACAACGAGTTTTAGTAACCCCTTTATAGGTTCCTTTATTTCATTGCTTAAGTATGACTCACCTAGGGATGTAAGCAGTTCATTGTTTTTTGTTCTGTACACAAGATTGCCAGGTTTGATTTTTAATCCTTTATTAAAATTCGTGGTAATGACTTTTCCTTTTTCTTCCCCATTCTTTACAGTAAATTCATATAAGTTATGTGATTCATCCCTAATTTCTAATATATCCTGTGCATGAATCCTATTACTTAAGGTAATTTGTGCTTGATTACCTTTTACTTCTTTTATTTTACCAACTAAAACACCACTATGATTAGGTCTTGTTAAGGATATCATGGATTTCGCATTCCTCATCTCATAGTAGCCTTTAGAAAACCCGCCTCTATTATATAAATCCATCAGGATTTCTTCATCCAAAGCAGTTTCTTCTCTTTTATCTCTTAACCTCTTTTCATACCCTTCCCAACCAAATTCATAAAACAGATCCACGTATTTTCTATAAATATGTGTAACACCTGCTGCATATTCAGGCCTCTTCATTCGACCTTCAATTTTAAAGGAATCAATGCCCGCTTCAATTAATTTTGGTAAAAGGGATAGTGCTGACATGTCCTTAGGACTTAGAAGATACTTTTCACTCTGATTCACAACTTTTTTTCCATCTATTTCAAATTCGTATGGCATTCTACAAGGCTGTGCACACCTTCCTCTGTTGCCGCTTCTGCCACCTATCATACTACTCATTAGACACTGACCAGAATAACAATAACATAATGCGCCGTGAACAAAGGATTCGATCTCAAGCTCTGTTTTTTGTCTCATTTCACTGATTTCTTTTACACTTAATTCTCTCGCATTTACTAGTCTTGTAATACCAAATTCTTTCAATAAATTTGCTCCTGAAGCTTGTGTAATTGACATCTGGGTACTTGCATGAATCGGTAAATCCGGAAAATTATCGTGTATAAACTTTAGCACACCCATATCCTGTATAATAACAGCATCAACTCCATGTTCATAATAAGGTTTTAGATAGGTAAATAGCTCTTTTTCTAACTCATTATTTTTTAGTAAAGTATTTAAGGTCAAATATATTTTTTTACCATGTACGTGGGCATAATCAATGGCTTTTAACAATGTTTTTTCATCAAAATTATCTGCAAATGCTCTGGCACCAAACTTGGTTCCCCCTATATATAAAGCGTCACAAGACGCATTGATACCTGCAATAAGACTTTCATAAGAACCTGCTGGTGTAAGTATTTCTATTCTATTCATCAAAATCTCCATTCTCTCATAAAACAACAGGCTGTGGCAAATTAAGTCTAACTAGAAGTAGTTGACCTGGAATTTTGCAACAGCCTTTGGAATTTACTTAAATTATTTCTTCTCATTTAATTCAGTTTCCAGACGAATAATCTTCTTCTGGGCTTCATTTAATTCCTGCTTCAACAGGTTTATTTCTTGACCTTGGGTTTCTAATTTAGTTTTTGTTGACACAAGTTCATGTTTTAATTCAAAAATCTCGTTGCCTTTGCCTTCATTCTCAAGTTCAATTTCTTTGATCTGTCCTCTTACTTTAAAATAATCGTCAGCAATATTGATTTCCATTAATATATTTTTCATTTCTGCATCTAAAAGTTTATATGCATCTTGTTTTTTGAATTCACCATGCTTATTATTAATATAGGTAGCTACTTTCTGAAGATATTCTTCACTTTCGTACCCACGCAAAGTATATCTTTTATTATTTATGATTACTTCAATATTATTCATTTTATTCATGTAATCGCCTCTCAGTAAATATATTCTTCCATTCTTTACGGGCAGAAAGCATAACCCAAATCCCCTTAATATTTCCTATTATAACCCATTCATTCTCGTTGTACAAGCTATTTATTTGATGCAAGATACCTAATTCTTACATAACTATTCAGCCTCAAATTATGTAACTCACAAAAAAGTCCTAGATAAAGTATAAAAGAATTAAGTGGTATCTATATTTAGCTTGGCAAGACCGTCTGACTAGGTTGTATATGTTCGGCGTAAGACTCAGTAGAAAGACTGAATATTGTGATGAAGGTCCTATGAGGCTCTCCAAAGAACATACCGCACTACTGATCAGTAGCCATAGCTAGTCCAAAATGTTTATATGCCAGATCTGATACCACTCTGCCTCTTGGTGTACGAATGATCAATCCATTTTGCACCAGATAAGGTTCATATACATCCTCTACCGTGCCTGGGTCTTCACCAATTGTAGTAGCCACTGTATCAATTCCAACAGGTCCACCTTGAAACTTCTCAATCATGGCCAAAAGAATCGCTCTATCCATTGTGTCTAATCCTAATTTATCTACCTCTAATAAATTCAGAGCAAAATCTGCAACTTCTTTTGTAATACTTCCATTATATTTTACCTGTGCAAAGTCTCTCACTCTTTTTAACAATCGATTGGCAAGCCTTGGCGTACCTCTTGAACGCCTAGCAAGTTCATATGCACCCTCATCATCAATATCTACTTCTAGTACATGAGCAGAACGAATGATAATTTCTTTTAGTTCCTCCGTGGTATAAAACTCCAAACGATTTACTACTCCAAATCTATCTCTTAATGGCGGCGTTAGCATACCTGCTCTGGTTGTGGCACCAACTAGCGTAAACTTAGGTAAATCTAAGCGAATCGATTTTGCGGTAGCACCTTTTCCTATCACAATATCTATAACATAATCCTCCATAGCAGGATATAATAATTCTTCTACTTGATGGTTTAGACGATGAATCTCATCTACAAATAAAATATCTCCTTCACCTAAATTATTTAAGATTGCAGCCATTTCACCTGGTTTTTCAATGGCAGGACCTGAGGTCACCTTCATATTCACATTCATTTCATTGGCGATTATACCCGCAAGGGTAGTTTTTCCAAGCCCAGGAGGTCCATAAAATAATACGTGATCTAGAGATTCTTTTCTTTGTTTTGCAGCTTCAATATATATTTTTAGATTGGATTTTGCTTTCCCTTGTCCAATGTAATCTTCTAGAAGCTGCGGCCTAAGTGAGGTTTCTATTTTTTTATCCTCATCCATTAATTCCGTTGTTATAATTCTATTCCCCATGGTAACTCCTATCTATCCTTATGACACCAATTTATCCAATAACAATCAAGTTCTTGAACATCTTCTTAAAAAAACTAGTCTTACCCCGCTTATAGAAGATAAAGTCATTCCCAATTATAATCAAAACATATTTTTAAGACACAGTTTAAGAACCTGTTCAGAGGTCATGTCTTCTTTTATTTCAACGCCTGCAATTACTTTTGCAGCATCTGTAGCTGAATAACCAAGTACCACCAAAGCATCAATGACTTCTTTTTTTAGATCATATAAAGCACTAGCTCCTAGGCCTGTGGCTTGTACATCCTTGGTGTTATTTGTAAAGCTTTGTTCAAATACATCTTCAAGTTTAAATTTATCTTTTAACTCAAGTATTAATTTGCTAGCTGTTTTACTTCCTATTCCCGGCGCTTTGGCTATGGTTTTAGCATCATCAGATAATATTGCAAATCTAAGGGTGTCTGTAGAGATTGCAGATAAAATACCAAGTGCCCCTTTGGGACCGATACCATTTACCGTAATTAACAGTTTAAAGGTCTTTAAATCCTCTCTTGTAAGAAAACCAAACAAACCAATGGCATCTTCTCTTACATGGAGATATGTGTATATTTTTATATCATTTTTAGATCTTGGCAAATTACTAAGGGAAGACAAAGGCATCTTAATTTCGTATCCAATACCACCAGATTCTATTACCACACCTTCTTCATAAACCTCTACTAATTCTCCTTTTATGTACGAAATCATTTGATTACACCTTTCCTATGTACTCTTATGGCATTTCAAAAACAGATCATGTAAACATATATCCTTCTAATCGCATAAACAAACAAAATATTAATTATTGTCACTTTTCACCCAGATCCTATTATGCGACCTGAAAAGTCCATATATAGGTTTTAATGTAGGAAGCGGTATCTATATTTATTTGACGACCTTGCCAAGCTAAATATAGATACCCTTCATTCATTTTATACTTTAGGCGAAATCTGTATCAATGACTGTCAGAGGCTATATCATACACAGAACGGACCTTAATTCTGTCTGTGCACACCTTTAGTACCTTCACTGTTGCTTCTCCTGTATTGATATCAAAGAAGTTATCTGATAACCTTAAGTCATCATTTTCATTACTAATTTCAACACTTTTTGCAAAACCATGTGATTTTACAGTGATCTCATCGCCTTCAACTTTAAATTCAAGCTTTTCAAGCCATACACTAGACAGTGCCGGCACACTTACTTGTTCACTTCCAGATTTTTCAACCATACCTTTAGCATCTCTTAGGGCCCATGATACCGTTCCCTTAATTTCTTCCATGGTCTCATTGGATACGTTAAGTCTTGCAGACTTTTATATTTCAGGAATTAATTTAAGATCTACTAATGTTCCATAAACTGAGCCTGGTACTGTAGCATCAACTTTTATTTCTTTTATGTCATATATATTTTGACCATTTATTTTCATCTTCCAGGGGTCATTTAAAAGCAATTCTTCCATAGTTGTCTCCTTTGGGTTACATTTGCGTCGAAAATAAATTTAAAACTTTTTGGTAGATTTTCAGATACCAAGGTCTATTCTTCCATTCTGAATAACTAATTTCAATACTAATATCCATTGTCTTTAATAGATCCTCTTTTATAACATCGATTACTTCTTTATTGCACATCCATAAACCACATTCATAGTGAAGATAAAAACTTCTATAGTCCATATTAATGGTACCAACAATTCCACAATCTTCATTAATGATTGTCTTAGCATGTATAAATCCCGGCTCATACTCATAAATCTTTATGCCAGCTTCTAAAAGCTGCCCATAATTATAGTTGGTTAGTTTTTTAACATTTTTCTTGTCAGGTATATATGGTGTGATTATTCTAACGTCTACTCCACTTTTTACAGCTGCTATTAGAGCCTGCCTCATATCATCATCAATGATAAGATAGGGTGTTGTTATATAAAGGTATTTCTTTGCATAATAGATAATTTGTTTATAGATGCACTCAATGGGGTTGCTAGGATTATTCGCTGGTCCATCAGAGATCACATGACAATAAACATCATTTTGTTGAAAATCCATACTAGGCCTATAAAGATTATAATCAATGCGCTCTGAACTTCTACAAATTTGCCACATTTGTAGAAAAACCACAGTAAGTCCCCATACCGCATCTCCACAAACTCTGACAGCATTGTCTTTCCAAACACCAAATCTGTTCACTAGATTGGCATATTCATCAGCCAGGTTCATACCACCAGTATACCCAATATTGCCATCAATCACTATAATTTTTTGATGACTTCGATAGTTCATATACAATTTGTCTGTATATTTATGAATAGGATTAAATGTAGCTGTCTCTATTCCTTCTGCTTCAAGATTTCTTCTAAAATGCTTAGAAGTTCTTAAGGTTGCACCAAAATCATCATACATAAATTTTACCATAACACCTTCTTTTACTTTTTTAAGAAGTATTTGGTGGATTCGCTCCCACAACACCCCTTCTCCAACAATAAAGAAGTTTATAAGTACAAATTTTTTCGCTTTTTTAATATCTTGAAAGATTGCTTCAAAAGTATCTTCACCCATGGGGTAGTAAGTAATTTGATTATTTTTAGTCAAAGGAAAATGTTGTGACTCCATATATCTTGACATTCTACTTTTTGTTGGATATTTTGCCGCGTATTCTTCTACAAGGTCCGGATAATAATTTAATTGCTGATTACCACTATGGAGGGTTGCAAGAATTTTTCTCTCAATCTTTTTATTAGCATTTGATTGTCCCCATAAAGCATACATGATATGTCCAGTTAGTGGCAGAATTAGTACAATACATATCCACCCAATTTTATAGGAAGAATTTCTATTGTCATTAATCAAACCAATAATGATAAATATACTCCCTATTTCCATAAGCATATAAATATAAATCGTAGATTCACTGAGCCAATAGGTTAACAATAAGATGATACCCATTTGGATCAGCACCAATATCCCCACAAGTGTAACCCTAAAAAAACCACTGATATAACTCTTGCTTGTTCCCACCAGGTCCTCATTGAAATTTAAGCTCATATTTAACCACCTCTTTTTCACCAAAATATTTCATTATTACTCTAGCTTTGCCATAAGTAGACAACTTTATTACTTCCCTGTGTTTTTTACATAAATTATTATATTATGCAGTACAAAGAATATTTATTATAATAAGTTTCTATTTAAATATATTATGGAAATTACCTCTATTCTACCACATATATCCCAGAAAATACATACCTATTCTCGAATTGTAGTATTAGTAGGTAACACTAGTTACATTCGTCGTATAAGTATGATACAATATGAGTAAATCTCACAAATCCATATCTATATAAAAAAGGAATCCTTATATATGCAGATTATACAGACTAAATTAAATTTAAAATTAAACTATCCCATACACAAACCATATAAACGTGAGGAAGTCATTTTCTTTGATATAGAAACCACAGGATTTTTAGCTGCCTCATCCTACCTCTACCTCATTGGCGCCATGTATTACCAGGATGATTCCTGGTTTCTTACGCAGTGGTTTGCAGATGATATGCAAAGTGAAGAAAAAATATTAGAAGCGTTCTTATCCTTTCTTGTTTCCTACAAAAGAATCATACATTATAATGGAACCAGCTTTGATCTTCCCTATTTAGATAAAAAATGTAAGCAATATAAAATAGATAACTGTCTCTCCTCTATAGAAAGCTTAGATCTATACAAAAAAATAAGTTCCTGCAAAAAATTATTACCGGTCCCAAATCTAAAATTAAAGACCATAGAAACCTTTGCCGGAATCCATAGAGAGGATAAACTATCAGGGGAAGAATTAATACAAATATATGCGAACTTTATTGGAAAATACCAAGCTGAGAAACTTAGAAAAATAAGCGAAAAAGAAATAACTCCAATCCCCAGATATCATAAAGATGTAAAAACCTTTGAAGAGAATATGAAGTCTAGTTCTTCCACACAACTGCAATCTTTACTTTTACTTCATAATGCAGAGGATGTAAAAGGACTTTTACAAATATGTAATGTACTATATTATACTGATCTCTTTGATTTTGCAAACTTTAATAATACTACCTATTTAGAATATACTGTTTCAAATGACCAGAGGATACAACATATTCTCTTTCAACAAGAACTTCCTTACTCCTTTGGAAATGAAGTTAGGATTCAGGCAGAAATTATACCCGATGCACCAGAAACACCACTTTCACTATTCCTTTCAGGCAAAGAACTTACCATTTCGGTTCCCCTGTATTATGGAACCCTTAAGTATTTTCCTGATAACTGGAAGGATTATTATTATTTGCCCATGGAGGATATAGTAGTTCATAAAAGTGTAGCTCAATTTGTTGATAAAGAATTCAAGCAAAAGGTCAAAGCAAAGGACTGCTACTTAACAAAAGAAGGTTCCTTTTTACCCCTTCCTACTGAGCATCTTTTAGAACCTTTACATTCATTCACAACGCCCTTATATCAGCTACATTACAAAGGCAAAGTATCCTTTTCTGAATACAACCTCTCCACCTTGTTGGATACAGATGTAATGGTTCCATATATAAAGAGCTTGATTGGTTTTATGAAATCAAATGGTAAGATTGCGTAATGACCTATAAATTTAACAGTTAAACATCTGATATCTTGATCATTCAAACTTAACTGTTAAATATCCGTATATTTTTATTACTTTCGCTCATACTACTTTTGAACAATAATTTATTTGGAAATTCTTTTCCGGAAAGGTAGTATTTATGGCGCAAAATAAGCAAAACGCAAAAAGTGCAGCAAAAAATGTTTCAACCAAAAATAAGGCAGAATCCTTAAAAGAAAGTACAAGTAAATCTTCATCCTATAGTAGTGTAAAGACTGATGAAGACCACAGAGAACGCAGAGACGGTCCTGGTGGAAACTAAAAACAGGAGATAAACAAGATAAAATAAGGCTTTCTGGGGAATTCCCAGAAAGCCTTATTTTATCATTATTCTGCAGTAGAAATGATTTCTTTTTTGTTGTAAGAACCACAAGCTTTACAAACTCTGTGTGGCATCATTAATGCTCCGCATTTGCTGCACTTAACTAAGTTAGGTGCTGACATTTTCCAATTTGCTCTACGGCTGTCTCTTCTAGCTTTCGAAGATTTATTCTTTGGACAGATAGCTCCCATGATTACACCTCCTTAAGATTATTGAATATATCACGGATTCTCGACATTCTAGGATCAGAACCAGTATTTTCGCAATCACAGTCTTTCACATTTAAGTTAGAACCGCAAGCTTTGCAAAATCCTTTACAGCCCTCATCACAAAGAACCTTCATGGGAAAATCTATTAAGATTTCATCATAGATTAATAAATCTACATCCAGATTATATTCAGTAATATAATTTGTTTCGTCTAAATCCTTAATACGCTCTTCTTGATCCTGATTAAAATCTAATTCTTTATCAAACTTTATATCAAACCAGGTTTTTACGTCTTCAAGGCATCTGTTGCACGGAATTAATAAAGATAATTTTGCTTCGCCTTCTAACCTCACCTTTCTACTACCTATATGGGTTATAGTAAGTATAACATCAGCTTTATCGGCAAAGGGATATTCTATTCCCTCCATACAAAAACTCTCTAATTCGATTGGAGCTTGTACCTTTACGACATTTCCTTTGACAGACATTATTTCTGACAAATTAACAATCATGACAATCTCCTATCTATTAAAAATTCGCACTGTTTACATTATATCCACATCATTATTATTTGTCAATAATAAATTTGTACTCATCAAGAATATTAATTTGTACTTATTAGGAATATATATGATTCATTTATACGCATCAGTAATATAATTGATAAAAATCAACTCTAAAATAAGTAGTCGTTATCTTGTTATGTTTATCCTGATCAAATTATATTACCTTTGCATACCTTGAAAATATAATATAACTACAATTCTAATTACTGTAATAATGCAACAGTTTCTCTAGCAATTGCTAATTCTTCATTGGTTGGTATAATATAAACTTTAACTTTAGATTCAGGAGTAGAAAGTTCTATTTCTTTACCTCTTGTGTTGTTATTTGCTTCATTGATTTCAACACCAAGATATTTTAAGTAGCTCATAGTTCCTTTTCGTACTGCCTTATCATTTTCACCAAGTCCTGCTGTAAATGCGATTGCGTCTACACCATTCATAGCTGCTACATATGCACCGATTGTTTTCGCTACATGATAGTTAAATACTTCAACTGCAAGTACTGCCTTATCATTGCCTTCTGCTGTTGCATCTTCAAGATCTCTAAAATCACTAGAAAGTTGTGAAAGACCTAAAACACCTGATTTTTTATTTAATATATCCATTACTTCATCAATGGTTTTGTTTTCTTTTTCCATTAAGAATTCAATAATTGTAGGATCGATACTACCGCATCTTGTTCCCATAATTAAGCCTTCCAGTGGTGTAAGACCCATACTAGTGTCAATAGATTTACCATTTAATACAGCAGAGATACTTGAACCATTTCCTAAATGGCAAACAATAACTTTGGAATTGTTAGGATCAAGACCTAATACTTTTACAATTCTTTTTGAAACATAGCTATGACTTGTACCATGGAAACCATATCTTCTTACCTTATAATTTTCATAATATTCATATGGAAGACCGTACATATAAGCTCTTCTTGGCATAGTCTGATGGAACGCTGTATCAAATACTGCTACCATAGGCACTCCAGGAATTAAGTTCTGGCAAGCACGAATACCAATTAAGTTAGCTGGGTTGTGTAAAGGTGCTAAATCATTGCATTCTTCTACAGCTGCAATAACTTCTTCAGTGATTATTGTTGAACTAGCAAATTTTTCTCCTCCATGAACAACACGGTGTCCAACTGCACCGATTTCATCTAGAGAAGAAATAACACCGATTTCTTTATCAGTTAATGCTTCAAGAACTAGACGAATTGCTTCTTCATGTGTATCCATTTGCGCTTCTTTTATATTTTTAGATCCACCAGCTGGTGTATGAACAATTCTACCACCTTCAATAGCGATTCTTTCACATATACCTACTGCTAATGACTGCTCTGACTCAGAATCGATTAACTGATACTTAAGAGAGGAGCTTCCACAGTTAACTACTAAAATTTTCATTATTATACCCACTAAACATCATATCTCTAAGATATGACACTGCCACAATAGATAAGTGGAAGAACTTTGATTGTGGCGTCCTTTCATATTTTATTTTTCTTCCACCATTATGTTATATTGATATCTCATATCAATCAGAAAGGCGGGCATAAGAGTCTCCCACCTTTAACAGACTATAATAAAACTTATTCAATAGCACCTGCTTGTACAGCTGTTATTGCAATTACACCAACAATATCTTCTGCGCTACAACCTCTAGATAAATCGTTAACTGGTCTTGCAATACCCTGTGTGATAGGTCCATAAGCATCTGCTTTTGCCAGTCTTTGTGTTAACTTATATCCAATGTTACCAGCATCTAAATCAGGGAATATAAGTACATTTGCTTTACCTGCAATGTCACTACCTGGAGCTTTACTTGCACCAATGCTTGGTACAATCGCTGCATCCAATTGGAATTCACCATCAATTTTAAATTCTGGATAAGAATCCTGTGCAATTTTAGTTGCTTCTACAACTTTATCCACGTCTCCATGTTTTGCACTACCTTTTGTTGAATGGGAAAGCATCGCAACAACTGGTTCTTCTTCTACCAATAGTTTAAAGCTTTTTGCTGAACTTCCTGCTATCGCTGCTAACTCTTCAGCATTAGGATTTTGATTCAAACCAGCATCAGAGAAGATAAATGTTCCATTAGAACCTAATTCACAATCTGGCACTACCATTACAAAAAATGCAGAAACTAATTTAGTTCCAGGAGCAGTTTTTAGAATTTGAAGAGATGGTCTTAAAACATCAGCAGTAGCATGAATTGCTCCTGCTACCATTCCATCTGCATCTCCTGCCTTTACCATTGTTACACCAAAGGTTAAGTAATCTTTGGTAAGTGCTTCCCTTGCACTTTCAGGTGTCATGCCCTTGTTCTTACGTAATTCCACCAATAAATTAACATAAGAATCAAGTTTGTCTGTCTCAAGTGGATCCACAATTACTGCTTTTGATAAATCAAAACCTTGAGATGCATTTCTGATATCTGTTTCATTACCTACTAAGATAACATTTGCAATCTCTTCTGCTAATATTGTGGATGCCGCCTCAAGTGTTCTCCTGTCACTTGTTTCAGGCAAAACGATTGTTTTTTTGTTTGATTTAGCTCTTTCTTTAATCACTTCAATAAAACCCACGACAAGAATCTCCTTTCATAATACACCAATTATTCTAAATTTGTAAAATCATTCACCATATGATATTAAAACTCAAATTTCATTATAGTCTAAAACTTTTTTGGTTACAAGTAATAAAGTATAATAAAATTCATAAAATATTATAAATTAATTTGTTAAAATTATAGTAGCACCTATGATTTTTCCAAATAATGTAGCTGATTATTAAGAATTACATACTTATCTCTAATTCCAGCATACATGCGTAAGGGCTCTTTTGTAACTAGAACTACATTTTCCATGATGGTTTCAAAATACTCAAGAACTGTTTCCACCACATAAGGACATAACTTCCCCATATCCATATCTTTTTTAGAAGGTTTCTAATTTTTTCTTGATCAAAAACATCTTTATAACTCCTATTACCGCATAATGCACTGACAATATCAGCTATGGTAAGTATTCGCTCTGTCCTAATTAAGTCTTCCCCTTTTAGCTTTCTGTAATACCCTGTACCATCAATTTTTTCATGATGCCTGATGGTAATTTCTAAAATTCTATCTTTTAATTCCACATTATCAACAAATATAGCTTTACCATTTATAGATAAAACTTCTGAATAACCTTTTGTACTAACACAAAAAGAAATTTCATTCAATTGAAGGTCAACTGAATGAAATTTCTTTAGGATGTATTGTAGGATTTGTACATATTTTTTGGTAGGATTGTTTTTAATTCTTTGTAACAATTGGAAATTGTGAATTAGAACTTTCTAAGGTTCTTTACTGATTCTGGTAATTTGGATTGATATCCAAAAAATACACAAGCTGAATTAGCAGTTTTCTTTGCATTGCTCATTGCTAGCTTTGATACTACATCTAACATTTTCTTTTCCATTTGGTTCTTCATAATAAAATCCTCCTTTAATTTGGTTAAATTTTATAACTTATGGATTTATTATACAAATATCGCCTTATATTTTCAATACGCTTTGTCTATTCTACATGTTTTTTGTCTATTCTACATATTTTCATTCATTTTCATGAAAATTTCCACTTTTTTAGTATCAATTTTTACCTTTTATATATTTCCCAGCTATAGCAATGACCATTTCATAAAAGAGTGCTAAGGACAAAATAAATCCTATTTCATCCATCTGCAGTATTTTAAATAGCAAGGTTAATATTAGGGTTAAAAGTATAAGAAAGCCACCTTTACTTTTGTAATAGATTTTTTCTGACTCATCTAGTGGTTTGTCTTGCGCTTCTACTGGTATGACTAAAAACAATAGAAAACTACCAATAAGTGCAATTGGTATACTGTATTCCATAAGTACAGGCGAAGCTAATCGAATCAGGAGCAACACGGTAAACACAGTAGAGCAAGAGATAATATAGCATCTTAATGGTGTCTTTGCATGAAAACCACCTGCGTATTCTCTAAGTGGAATAAATGCTATTAAGAAAACGATTAATTCCGGTAACCTCCCAAATAGTAATCCTAAGATTAGATAAGAAGCCATATGTACTATTTTAAGTATTGTATTCTCAATGCCAAATTGGTAAATTTCATAATCATCAGCTTTTATGACCCCTGCTGCAACTAATCTTTTTGTCAAACCTTCTGAAGCTTTTTCAAACATAGAATCTCCCCTTTGCTTTTATCAAAGTATTATTTCATATCTATTATACCGTGACTTGTATTTTATACAAGGAACTTTGTCTATTCTACATTTTTTTGTCTATTCTACATGTTTTAATCCCTACCTTGCATGGATAAGACGATTGTGCTAGTAAAAATCTGTCCGTCCTGTTCACAATTAAAATCACCATTATATTTTTTTACTACTTTCGTCACATTAGGTAGTCCAATTCCATTATGATTTCTCATAGTTTCAATATGAGATTCTAACTTAGGATTAGGTATATAAAATTCATTGCTTAGCATTTTCCCATCTTTTGCTTCCTTCATAGTATTTTTCATATTAATTACAACTAAATTGTGAAAGGAACCAACCATAACTTGTATAAATTTATCTCCTTTTTTATGGATGCAAGCTTCTAAGGCATTATCTAATAGGTTCGCAAATATAGTGGTTAAATCAATATTATCAATAAAGGATAAGTCCACCTCATCAATTTTACATATAAATTCAATATTATTTTGTTCCGCCACTTTAAGCTTATCGTTTAATATAATATTCAAAACACGATTGCTTGAATACTCATTTAATTGAAAATCATCCAGGATTGAACTTATTGTAGCTGCGTATTCCTTGGCTGAATTAAGCTCACGTTGCTCATATAGTTCTTCTATGGCTCTCATATGTTTCTTGACATCATGAATGATACTAAGAGAATCCCTATACTGGTTTTCTAAGTTATCATAATACAAATATTGCATGGTAGATTGCTGTGTAAATAATTGATTCTCATAGACCAATCTATTGTTTTCTGACTCATATTCTAGGATGTTTAAAAAATAGGTGTTTGTAATTACAATCCCACCTATGGTGACCATGACACATATAATCTCACCATTTGTATTGATACTCCACATAAGAATAGACAAGCTATATATATTAATCACACTAAAAATAGCGTAAATAATGGTCATCAAATACTGTCTAGTAGATAAATTATTAATATTTTTACTTTTAAAAATTCTAATAATCATAATATGACTGATTAATACAACAATAACTTGACTAAAGGTCATTTCAAAAAATGTTTGTATCTTTTCTGTTGTTATCACAATGCCAGATATTTGATAAATAAAGTGCAATAAAAGGATACCTACAGATTCACATGCACTCATTAATATAACCAGCAGAATAATATTAATAAATTTTCTTAATAGTTTGCCTTCATATAATTTAATAGCAATTATGCCTGATAATATAAGTACTGAAGATAGATTAAGCCATTCATTTTTTAACTCATTGATACCCGCTAGAACAAGAACATAAAGAATCTCTACAACAAAATACACTTTTCTTCTATATAATGGTGTAAACAAATTTTTAAAGAAATCCATAATAATATGGACCGATACAAAGCTTGATAATAATAACCCAACAAAATATATTATTTCACTCATTCTCCACCTCAGATTTAACGATTTTCTAATTGATTTTGTAAGAATTCCCTCATACACCTTTTTAAATCAGCGGATCTTTTTTGTGCTACCGGAATTATTTCGTAGTTTGTCATAATAATCTGATCCTTTATGTAATCTTTTATGTTATCAATATTGACCACAAAACTCTGATGAGGTGTGACAAAGTTAAAGTCCTGCAATTTTTCTTCGATAGAAGCTATCGACTCATACAATATAAAATCCCCCTTCTTTGTTACAGCTTTTATCTTACGGTCAACTCGTTCAAAATAGTATATATCACTGACACAAATTCCAATATCATTACGACCTCCATAAAAGGATATTACCTGTGCCTTGGTTTCTTCTATTCCTTTACGGTAGTTGATTTTAGCGATTACCTCATCCATTTGTTGAAAAATAACATCTTTTTGAATGGGCTTTTCTAAGTATTCAAAAGCGTGTACGGACAAAGCTTCTCTCGTTAACCCTGAAAAACTTGTTAAAAAAATAATCTCCACTGATTGATCTTTTTGCCTAATATATTTCGCAGTCTCAATCCCATTTAGTCCCTCCATATAGATATCAAGAAATAAAACATCAAAAGGCTCTTTGGAAAGAAGTATCGCTTCTCCACTATGAAATATCTTATAATTTGCCTCAATGGACTTTACTTTACAATAGTCTTCAATTGTAGCTTTTAATTTTGTGGTTATACTGTTATCATCATCACAGATTCCTATACAAATCACCGTAATCCCCCTTATTTTTACCAATTAATACCATTATACCTTTTTTTAGACAAATGTAAATATCCAGTAATTAATATTTAGTAAAATGAGACTCCCTAGAAGGTCTGAATTTTGTGATGAAGGTTCTATGAGGCTCTATAAAGAACATACCGCAGGAAGGTAAGGCTGCCAAATAAATATAGATATCTCTTAATTCATTAGCACACGAAATAGGGACATTTTAGTGGCATTGATGGCTAAATAGTAACCCAATGGTTCGTAACTTTGGAAAAAGCAGTTGTTTTTAGGACTATGGTATAGTAACATAGGAATAGTTTAATTTATACATTTCATTTGGACGAGGTATTTATGAAAGTAGTTGGTTTAATAACAGAATATAATCCATTTCACAATGGACATGCATATCATATAGAAGAAGCAAAAAGAGTGACTGGTGCTGATTTTGTAGTAGTGGTTATGAGTGGAGATTTTGTACAACGGGGCACGCCTGCCTTTATGGATAAATACCTTAGAACCAAGATGGCATTAGCCTGTGGTGCTGATGTGGTTTTTGAATTACCCGTATGTTTTGCTTGTGCTAGTGCTGAATATTTCGCTCATGGTGCAATCTCCTTATTACATGGCCTAGGCATTATTGATTCTGTTTGTTTTGGAAGTGAAAGTGGAGACATCAAAGAGTTAACGAACTTAGCTCACTTTTTAACAGTGGAATCAAAAGAGTATAAAGAGATCTTAAATAAGACACTAAAATCCGGAAAGACTTTTCCAGAAGCTAGGATGGAGACATTAGAAAAACTAACCAATGGGCATACCGCTTCTTTACTATCCACACCAAATAATACCCTTGGTATAGAATACATGAAAGCACTTATTAATTTAAACAGCAACATAATACCTGTAACCATTACAAGAAAGGTTGCAGGCTATCACAGTGAAACCCTAACAGAAGGGACGGGCCCATCCATTAGTTCAGCCACTGCCCTACGTAAAAATCTAACAGAAGCCACTTCACTATCTCAATTAAAAAACCATGTTCCTCATGCAGTTTATGACATACTGGTAGAAGAATTTCATAAATCCTATCCTATTGTAGAAGATGATTATTCCCTTTTACTGAATTACCGCCTGCTCATGTTAGACCGAGTAGCCTTATCAAGTTTCCTAGATGTGAATAGTGATTTAGCCAATCGTATTTCTAAATATACAGGTAAAAACGATTCCTATAGCACTCTCGCACAACAACTAAAATCCAGACAATGGACCTTAACTAGAATAAACAGAGCGCTTCTTCACATTTTATTAGATCTAACGCAGGCAGAGATGATAGCATATAAAAAGTCTGGTTTTGCCCAATATGCTAGAGTATTGGGCTTTAAAAAAGAATCTTCTCATCTTTTGAGACTGATCACAAAAGAAGAGAAGATTCCAATCATCACAAAACTTGGTTCCTCTGAAATTAAATTAACATCCCTAGGCAAACAAATGTTACAAAAAGATATCTTTGCTTCTACGTTATATAATCAAATGATATTTCATAAATATGCAAAGAACCTACCAGATGAATATACGAGAGGTGTTGTCATTTTAAATTGATTCACATAACTTAAAAGGAACTGTTTTAAACTTAGAAAAAAAATACTATTGTAATTATAATGTCACATCCTATTATGCACCACAAAAAAGTTCCTTTGAGCTATTAACTTACTCCATCAATTCTTCTAATTCATCAAGAAGTGTTTTAAAGAGTTGCAATGCATCATTAACAGGTTCTTTCGTACTCATATCCACACCTGCTGCCTTTAACAATTCTATTGGATAGTTAGAGCTACCACCTTTTAGGAATTTGTTAATATAAGTATCTGCTGCGCTCTTACCTTCTTCTAAAATTTTTCTTGATAGAGCTATGGCTGCCGAATATCCAGTTGCATATTGGTACACATAAAAGGATGTATAAAAATGCGGTATTCTTGCCCATTCAAGCTCTATTTCAGGATCAATTACAATATCCTCCCCATGGTATTTTGCAACCAATTCACCATAGATTTTACATAGGGTACTAGCTGTTAACGCCTCACCATCTTGTGCCATTTGATGGGTAAGCATTTCAAATTCAGCGAACATGGTCTGTCTAAATAATGTTCCTCTAAACTGTTCTAAGAAATAATTAATCAAATAAGCCCTAGATTTTTTGTCCTTGGTATTGGCAAGCAAATATTCCATAAGTAACGCTTCATTACAAGTGGATGCCACTTCTGCTACAAAGATTTTATAAGAAGCATAAGTAATGGGTAGTGCTCCATCAGAATAATAACTATGCAAAGCATGACCCATTTCATGTGCTAGGGTAAACATATTATTTAAATTACCTTGATAGTTTAATAAAACATAAGGATGCGTACCATAAGCGCCCCATGAATAGGCCCCGCTTCTCTTACCCTTATTTTCATAAACATCTATCCATCTGTTATTAAATCCTTCTAACAAAATATTTCTATAATCTTCTCCAAGAGGTTCTAAACCTTTATATACCAGATCCTTAGCCTCTAAAAAGTCAATCTTTTTATCCGCGTCAAGGACAATAGGTGTATATAAATCATACATGTGAAGTTCATCAAGCTTTAAAAACTTTTTACGCAAAGAAATATATCTATGCATAAGAGGAAGATTATCATGGACTGAGGTAATTAAATTTGTATACACTTCTTTGGGAATGTTACTTCCAAACAGTCTCATGTCCATGGTTGATGAAAATTTCTTAACCTTGGCCATATATGCATCTTTTTTTACATTGGCACTAAAAGTTGCTGCTAACGTATTTTTAAACTTAGCGTAAGTTCCATATAAATTGGTAAATGCTTCTCGTCTCACCCTTCCTATATTGTCAAGCCCAAAAGTGTTGATTTTTCAGACTTTTCTTTAAATAGTTACCTCTATAAACAGAGCTAAAAGTGTATGACAGTCATTGTATCTTGTACTGAATAGCTAAAAGAAGGTATAGTTTATAAAGCATCCCCTTGGTTTGCTCTATAAAGGCTATAAATCCTCTGTTTAACTATGATGGTGAACCTTCCGTGTCTAAAGGGATCGTGTCCCAACTTCCTTCGTCCCACCTGTTCATA
>JBKEAO010000102.1:0-72198 GCA_047972335.1 Anaerocolumna sp.
AACTACTCTAGCTAAGGGGATTAAACTGACCAAAGTATGGAGGTGGATATGACATCGGGTACCATTATGCCCGCCACCGTGTATAGATTACAAACAAAAGATGTGAAATCTGGATCGGTGACAGAGGAATACCTACCGATTCCAAGCTACCTAATAGGACTTACCAGACTAGAAGTAATAGAATATCTTAATATGTATTACTTAGACCTACCTTTAAGTGAGTTTGAGAAAGGGTTAATATCTTTTGATCTTGTGTCATTTAGCAGTGAGGAAATCATACTTAAGAAGATCTATAATGAAGATGCAGTGGTTTATAAGTATTTCTTAAAAACAGAAAATGGTTATATCGTAGCATACTATGGTGATCAAAAAACTGTATTTGATTATACCAGTGTATCTACTGAAAACTTACCAGAAAGAGATAAACAGGAACTAGAAGCTGGTATTCTGGTAAAGGATTTAGAGCAATTATACGGGCTGTTAGAAAACTACTCTAGCTAAGGGGTTTAAAATGACCAAAATAACAAAGGATGAGGGTTGCTATATGTTTTATGTATCTTTACATAAAATGTAATAGTAGCCTTTTTCGTGACGTATTATATTGGTTTGAAGGGTGATTAGATATGTATTATCCATTGACAAAGACTGTTGATAGGAGTAAAATAAAATTTAAACCTATTATTTCATAGTAAACTAATATGATATAGACGAATATAATGAAAATATTTAAGGGAGGATGAAACACTATGAATTACAAAAAACTTTTATCTATGTTACTAACAGTTGTTTTAATGATTTCACTCACTGCTTGTGGGAATGGGGATAATACAACTGGTACTGGTACGACAAATGAAGAAAAGATTGTGAATATCGGAATGACAGATACTTTATCAAGTATCAATCCATTATTAATGGATGCAACGGAGGTCCTTAGGTATGCAACTTCTCTACAGTTTCTTCCTTTGGTGGAACTGAATAGCCAATTGGAATTTGAGGGAATGTTAGCATCTTCCATCACAACAGAAGATAATCTAACATTTACCGTAAATATTGATCAAGATGCAGTGTGGTCTGATGGGGTTTCAGTTACCGCTGATGATGTAGTCTTTACCGTGCTTAAATTAGCAAGTCCTACATTGGCCAATGTCAGTATGGCTTTATATGCCTTTGAAGGCATAGGCGATGATGGATTTGTTGAGGAAGGTGCAACAGAAATCGCTGGAGTAAAAGCCTTAGACGAAAAAACAGTGCAATTTACTACAAAGTATAAAATGGCTCTTACCACTTTTGAAAATACCTATGGAAGGTATATACTCACACTTCCAAAGCATTTGTTAAAAGATCTATCTGATAGTGAATTAGCTTCCTATCAATGGTTTAATGCTCCAACAGTAGTGAATGGGCCATATAGGGCTACTGAAGTTGATTTACAACATTATGTTTCCTATGTAGCCAATGATAAATATTTTAAAGGTACACCTAAAATTGATAAATTAAATATTAAAATTGTTACTTCAGCTCAACTATTGACCGGACTTCAATCAGGTGAAATAGATTTTACGCAGCAGACTACAGGAAATATTTTGCAAGAAGATTATGAAAGCGTTGAAACCTTATCCAATGTAACGGTTCATTATGGAGCGCCTGTAACGAATCAATCTATGTTTTTTAATACAGCAAGTGTTACAGATGAAAGAATTAGAAAAGCAATATTACTTGGCATAGATCGAAAAGCAATTTTAGATGGTTTTTTAAATGGAAAAGGTGAAATTGTAGATGGATTTTTATCCAGTGCAGGACCTTTTTATGATGAAAGAGTTATACCTACAGAATATAATCCAGAAGAAGCCAAGGCCTTAGTAGAAGCAGCAAAAGCGGATGGTTATGATACAGATAAAGTGCTTTCCTTCTATGTGAATAGTGGAGATACTACCTTTACCCAGGCAGCAGACTATATTGTAGCAAAGCTTTTAGAAATAGGAATTAAAGTCCAGGTTCATACAGTTGACCTTGCAACCCTTATGTCTACTGCAGGAAGTAAGAGCTTTGATATATTGGCAGTGCAATATACCTATGCACCTGTAGATCCATATCCAGATATTAACTGGCTATTATCTGCAGATGGGTGGACTGGATATACCAATGATGCTATAACACAAGCTTTACAAGAGACCCAAACTACAAGTGATGTGAATGAAATTAGAGAAAAGTATTATGGAATCAATACCATAGCACAAGAAGATGTACCTATGATTTCTGCTTATATTATCAGCGCAATGGGTGCAGTCAATAAAAGAGTAATCAATGCGACGCCAGATGTTTATGGTTCATTTATCAATGTACATGAGTGGGATGTGACACAATGAAACCTTTATTAGAGGTAAAAGAAATAGAGATTGCTTTCTTTCCTGAAGACGTGAAAAAAACCTATGTGGATAAGATTAGCTTTCAGGTACAAGAAGGTGAAGTCCTGGGTATTGTTGGTGAATCTGGCTCAGGAAAAACATTGACAGCTTTATCCATCATGGGAATACTAGGAGAAGGTGGAAAAGTAGTAGGCGGAAATATTTTTTTTCAAAATAAGGAGCTTACTACTAAAACAGAAAAAGAATTAGATGAAGTCAGAGGCAATGAAATCAGCATGATATTTCAGGATACGCTAACTGGGCTTAATCCCGTGTTTACCATTGGAAATCAAATGATTGAATCCATGGTGACCCATCTTCGGTTAAGTAAAAAAGAGGCCAAGGAAAGAGCAATCCTTCTTCTTCATAAAGTTGGTTTACCTAATCCAAAAGACATTATGAAACGTTATCCTCATACCCTTTCAGGGGGTATGAGGCAACGTGTCATGATAGCAATGGCATTAACTTGTGGGCCTAAATTACTCATTGCAGATGAGCCTACAACTGCTTTAGATGTTACAATACAAGCACAGATTATGGAATTGTTAAATAGTATAAAGGAAGAACTTTCTATGTCTCTTCTTTTTATTACCCATGACTTAGGGGTAATTGCTGAGATGACAGACCGTGTACTGGTTATGTATGCTGGTCAAATTGTGGAAGAAGCAAAAACAATAGACTTATTCTTAGAACCTTCCCATCCTTATACAAAAGCTTTACTAAATGCCATACCTAGAAAAGATAATAATGATAATAAAAAACTTGTCCCAATAGAGGGGGTAGTTCCAGAAGATTATTATAATATAACTGGGTGTAGGTTTGCGAATCGTTGTCCATATGCTGTGAAGGAATGTCATAAGGAGCAAAAATTAATTGAGGTAAAGAAAGATCATTTTGTCAGATGTCATAGGGTGACAGAAGAGGTCTCTGGAAATAATCAAGTATAAGAATTTAAAATGGGAAGTTAAAATAAGTAAACAAATTGAATTTGGAATTAGTTTAGGATAGGAGGAGATGGTTATGATAGCTGATAAACTGCCTCTGATAAACATAAAAGGGTTAAAGAAACATTACCCTATAAAAAAGGGAATAATCCCTCATGAAGTTGGTAAAGTGTATGCAGTGGATGGCGTGGATTTAGAAATCTATGAAGGAGAGACATTAGGACTTGTAGGGGAGTCTGGCTGTGGTAAATCTACAATAGGTCGTACTATGGCAGGTCTTGAAAAACCGACAGAGGGTGATATAATATATGGAGAACAGGTACTAAACCAAGTAACAAAAAAGGAAATGAAAGAACTTAGGACACAAATACAAATGGTATTTCAGGATTCCTATTCCTCTTTAAATCCTAGAAAGCGTGTTTATGATATTTTATCAGCACCAATGCTTTATCATAAACTTAGTTCAAAAGAAAGTATTCGTGAGGATGTGAGGCACTATTTGGAACTAGTAGGACTTCCAGAGAATGCCATGGAAAAATATCCGCATGAATTTTCAGGTGGACAAAGGCAAAGAATTGGCATTGCAAGAGCCCTTTCTCTGAAACCTCGCTTTATCATATGCGATGAACCAGTGAGTGCATTGGATGTATCTGTTGGCGCTAAAGTACTTAATTTGCTAAAAGATTTGCAAAAGGAGTTGGGGTTAACTCTTTTATTTATAGGGCATGGATTGGATGCGGTTACTTATATGAGTAATCGAATCGCCGTTATGTATCTTGGGAAAATTGTTGAAGTTGGTCTGGCAGAAGAACTTTTAAAAAACCCGATGCATCCTTATACAAAAGCATTGTATAGTGCAGTCCCGGTGGCTGATCCTACTGTAAAAAACCGAGAAAAAATAATATTACAGGGTGAAGTACCTATTAATACACAGAAGAGAACTGGGTGTCCCTTCTATAGCAGATGCCCTTATGCAGTGGATTCTTGTAAAGTAGGAGAAATTCCTTTGCAACCAGTGAAAGGGGAGGGAACGCATTTGGTAGCTTGCCCTTTAGCAGAAAAAATAGTATAGCAGTATCATGGCTAGTCTGTGATATGTAATGGGAGTAACTATGTTAAAATATATAATAAAAAGAATACTAATTGCCATTCCGGTATTATTTGGAATAACCATGATTGACTACTTTATCATGAGCATGGCTGGAAGTCCTCTAGAAATGATACAAGGTGCTAGGATTTCACAAGAAGCCTTAGAGAGTAAAGAAGTGGCTTTGGGGCTGAATCAACCGGTTTATATCCAATATTTTCAGTGGCTAAAACAACTGGCCTCAGGTAATTTAGGGTATTCAATTAAAAATTATCAGCCAGTGGGGCAAATGATAGATCAGTACATTGGGCCTACCTTATTGTTAATGGGAAGTTCTTTTCTTGTAAGTATGATAATATCGATACCGGCTGGTATTTATAGTGCAATTCGCAAATATTCTGCAGGTGATTACACTGTTGTAACGTTGTCCTTTTTAGGAAGTAGTATACCAGGATTCTTTCTTTCATTAATACTCATATATATCTTTACAATTAAGTTAAAATGGCTTCCTTCTAGTGGCATGTCAACCCTTGGAGCAAAGTCTGATGTCTTAGACATTATAAAACATATGATCATGCCAGTAACTGTTCTGTCTGTATCTATGGCAGGAACCAATATACGTTATATTAGAAGTGCCATGCTTGAAATTCTAAGAAAAGACTATATAAGAACTGCAAAAGCAAAGGGTATTGGAAGAACCTTAGTTATCAATAAGCATGCACTAAAAAATGCATTGTTACCTATTATCACAGTACTAGGTATGCAGATTCCAGTGTTGTTTGGTGGAGCTATTATTGTGGAACAGATTTTTAGTTGGCCGGGTCTTGGACTAATGACTATGAGCGCAATTATAAATAGAGATTATCCGGTCATTATGGGGGTGTGTCTGATATCTGCCCTAGTTGTGCTGGCAGCTAATTTATTAACGGATATCTTGTATGCTTTGGTGGATCCAACCATTTGTTATTAAAGAAATACTTGCACAATTCGCTATGGAAAGGTATGGTTATTTATAAATGAAAGAAAAGAAAGAATGGAATACCACTCATAAGGCAAGTTATTCTAAAACGGTTTTCAAAAGATTCCTAAAGCATAAACTTGGCGTAGGGAGTTTAATATTTCTTGCTGTCATTTCAATATGTGCACTTTTGGCCCCTATTATTGCACCTTATGATCCAAATAAAGTTGTTGGTGGATTCTCACAGGAACCCAATATGGAGTTTTTATTAGGAACAGATCAAGTGGGAAGAGACGTCTTAAGTAGATTGCTCTATGCAACTAGAATTTCTTTATTGGTAGGATTTGCTGCCACTGGGGTATCTACTGTAGTTGGAGTCTTGTTAGGTCTTCTTGCTGGTTACTTTGGCGGGTGGATAGATATGGTGATTATGAGAGTAACGGATATGGTTATGTCCTTTCCTTACATATTATTGGTACTAGTTTCTGCAGTTATCTTTAAACCGGGTCTAATGAATATCATTTTAATCTTAGGTTTTGTAGATTGGCCAGGAATAACTAGGTTGGTTAGGGGTAATGTATTGTCTCTTAGAGAGTCTGATTTTATAAAGGCGGATATTGTTTCAGGTATGCCTGGCAGGTATATCTTATTTTCAGAAATACTACCTGGTACCGTAGCACCCATCCTTGTTTATGCAACCTCTGTGGTGGGATTATCCATGCTTGATGAAGCAGCACTTAGTTTTCTTGGTATGGGCATATTACCTCCCATGGCAAGTCTTGGGAACATGCTCAATGGAGCCCAATCTCTTTCAGTTTTGACAACTAAATTCTGGCTTTGGATACCACCGGGCCTACTCATTATATTATTGGTTATTAGCGTGAATTTTATCGGTGATGCGCTAAGAGATGCCTTTGATCCAACTACTAAGTAGTAGAACGATAAAGTCTTTTGGCAATGCAACTTTTAGCATAAAATACGTATTATAATAAATGAATACAGAAGGGGGGTATTGGCTGTGAAAAATCAATTGAGTTATCAATGTTCAGAATATGATTGTGGACCAACCACTTTATTAAATGCCATGCGTTATTTGTTTGAGAGAGAAGAGATACTTCCTGATATCATAAGGGCAATATCAGTTTATACTCTGGATGCATATGATCATCAAGGCGAGTATGGTAAAAGTGGCACTTCAAGAATGGCTATGGAATTTATATCAGGCTGGTTTAATCAATTTGGATTAACAAAACATTTTCCAATCTATACAGAGATGATCAGAGATGATAATGTACGAATCTATCAGAATAGTAAAATAGTGGAATGTATTCAACAGCAAGGAGTAGCCATAGCTAGAGTATGGCTTGGTGGTTGTGAACACTATATATTAATTACCGATGTAGAAGAGAACTATCTTTGTATATTTGATCCTTACGATTGGGAAAAACCTCTTAAAAAAGGAGAGGTTATTAAAATAGAAGGACAGCCAAAAAAAGTCAATCGTAAAGTATTGATGGATATCTTTAATGAGGAATCTGAAAGAGATTACTCCTTTGGTAAATTAGAGGGCAGAGAAATCATGCTATTATTTAATACGAAAAATAGAAATACTCCTGAAAAAACCATAGAATACTTTATTTAACTTAATCAAAATGCCCTTTTCTATATTTTGCAGGTGTAATTTCTTTGTATTTTTTAAATGTCTTAATGAAGTAACTCAAATCATTAAAGCCACTGTTATAGGCAATGTCGGTAATGCTATCTGCAGTGTATAAAAGTTGATGACAGGCACGTTCAATGCGGTAATAATTTAGATAGTCAAAGGGACTTTTGTGAGTCATTTCCTGAAAAAACTTACAAAAATATTTTGGGGACATTCCTGCTGTTTTAGAGAGTTGCTCTAAAGTTAATGTGGTATGAAAAGAGGATTCAATTAATTCTAGTACTTGCTTTAGAATTACAATACGCTTTTGGTTATAAGGGGTCTGAAGTGAGTTGGTGCTATATTTATTTTCTCTTAAAACAGTTCCAATAAATTGATAAAAACACCCAAGGGATATCATTTGATATCCCTTTTTTCTGTGCTTCATTGCATCAAAAAGCTGGCTAATAATAGGGTATGCTTCTGAAGTATGATTAGGGTAAAATTCATGTAAAACAACCTCGTGATTCGTAATTTCTTTAATATATTGATTGCTTATATTCTCCTTTTTAGAAAGCATATTCATGTCAAATACAATACATTCGTAGACACAGTCCATTGGTATACCGCCATGAAGGGTTCCACTATGAATAAACAAAATATCTCCTGCACTTGCTTCGTATTCTCTTTCATCTAAATAGATTTTGAAGATACCACTTAAAATGCGAATAATTTCATATTCTACATGCCAATGATAGGCCATAACATACTGGGGATGTGAAGGGTATACATAATGAAATTCTATGGGAAAATCAAAGGTTCCACGTATTTTGCTTTCCTTAAATCCTATGTTTTGCATAGACATACCTCCAAGTGAATATTGTTATATTTTTTGCTATTATAACACAAGTATTTGATACATAACAAGGGTATAGTAAAATTGTATAGAGCAGAGTTGTACATCTTCATTCATTAACAAACTATATAGGGACTTAGTGACACAAAAGAGAATGTGGCGGAATAGGTACAGCGTGCAATTAGGAATAATAGGAATGAAAATGTAGGAATAGCAAAAATTAAGAGAAAGCGTAAGAATGGAGGTATTTTTTTATGGCAAAAAGCAGACTAATTGGGGAGTATCCAGTTATTGGTATTAGACCAACCATTGATGGAAGAAGAGGAATCCTTGGGGTAAGAGAATCCTTAGAAGATCAAACAATGAATATGGCAAAGGCAGCCAAAGAACTATTTGAAAAACATTTAAGATATTCTAATGGAGAAACTGTAAAAGTTGTAATTGCAGATACAACAATTGGTAGAGTTGCAGAAGCAGCAGCATGCGCGGATAAATTTAGACATGAAGGTGTAGATATCACCTTAACTGTTACGCCATGCTGGTGTTATGGTTCTGAAACTATGGATATGGATCCCAAAACCATCAAAGGTGTATGGGGATTTAATGGAACAGAAAGACCAGGCGCTGTTTATCTTGCAGCTGTACTTGCAGGGCATGCGCAGAAGGGACTTCCTGCCTTTGGTATTTACGGTCATGACGTTCAAGATATGACAGATACTTCTATTCCTTCTGATGTAGAAGAAAAATTACTTAGATTTGGACGTGCTGCTGTAGCAGCGGCTACGATGAGAGGTAAATCCTATCTTCAGATTGGATCCATTTGTATGGGAATTGCAGGTTCTATCATTGATACAGATTTCTTTGAAGAATACTTAGGAATGCGTGTGGAATCTGTAGATGAAGTGGAAATCATCAGAAGAATGACTGAAGAAATATATGATAAAACAGAATATGAAAAAGCCCTTGTCTGGACAAAGCAACATTGTATGGAAGGGTTTGATAAAAATCCTGAGAATAGCCAGAAAACTCGTGAGGAAAAAGATAAGGACTGGGAATTTGTTGTTAAAATGATGTGTATCATCAAGGATTTATACAATGGTAATCCGAATTTGCCTGATTATGCAAAAGAAGAAAGTGTAGGACACAATGCAATCGTTGGTGGTTTCCAGGGACAAAGACAGTGGACAGATTTCTATCCAAACTGTGATTTCCCAGAATCTCTTTTGAATTCCTCTTTTGATTGGAATGGCGCAAGAGAGCCTTATACCCTTGCTACTGAAAATGATACCCTAAATGGTGTAGGTATGTTATTTGGAAAGCTATTAACAAACACTGCTCAAATTTTTGCAGACGTTAGAACTTACTGGAGTCCAGAGGCGGTTTTAAAGGCAACTGGCTATACTTTAGAAGGAAAAGCAAAGGAATCCTTAGGATTTATCCATTTAATTAACTCTGGTGCCGCTTGCATTGATGCTTGTGGCGAAGTAAAAGATGCGCAGGGGGAAGGGATTATAAAACCTTTCTGGGAAATGACAGAAGAAGATCAAAAAGCATGCCTGAATGCAACCACTTGGAATCCTGCTGATACAGGATACTTTAGAGGTGGCGGTTATTCCTCCCGTTTCTTAACTAAGAGTGAGATGCCTGTAACGATGGTACGTCTTAATATAGTAAAAGGGTTAGGACCAGTACTCCAATTAGCAGAAGGTTATACACTAAATCTTCCTGAGGAAGTATCTGATCAACTATGGAAACGAACAGACTATACTTGGCCATGTACTTGGTTTGCACCAAGGCTTACAGGAGAAGGCGCATTCAAATCTGCTTATGATGTCATGAATAACTGGGGAGCTAATCATGGTGCCATAAGTTATGGACATATTGGAGCAGATATCATTACTTTATGTTCCATGCTTAGAATACCAGTATCCATGCACAATGTTGCGGAAGATAAAATTTTTAGACCAGCAGTTTGGAATGCATATGGAATGGACAAAGAAGGACAGGACTACAGAGCATGCCAAGCATATGGTCCATTATATAAATAAAGGTAGGTGCTTTATTTGAAAAGAGTATTAGCATTTGATATTGGTGCCTCAAGTGGAAGAGTCATTCTTGGCACCTTTGATGGAGAAACCATACAAACCAAAGAAATACATCGATTTCTGAATGAACCAGTTGTTGTAAATGGTACCATGTACTGGGATGTACTTAGACTATTTCATGAATTAAAGCAAGGGTTATTAAAAGCCAATCTAGAAGGAAGCGTTGACAGCATAGGAATTGATACCTGGGGTGTGGATTTTGGCTTGATTGATGAAAAAGGTTTTTTACTTGAAAATCCTGTGCATTATAGAGATCATCGGACAGTAAGTATGCTAGAAGAAGGATTTTTGAGATTGGATAAAACAAAATTCTATCGTATTACTGGCAATCAGTTTATGGAAATCAATACAGCTTTTCAATTGCTCGCTTTAAAGTTAAATAGACCAGAACTTTTAGAACGAGGAGAAACCCTATTACTTATGCCAGACTTACTTAATTATTTTTTTACTGGTATTAAGGTTAGTGAATATTCTATTGCTTCTACCACCCAATTACTTGATGCAAAGAGTAAAGAATGGTCTAAGGAAGTAATAGATGGCCTTTCTTTACCTAGTAAACTTTTTACTGCAATCGTTCCTTGTGGTACTTGCATAGGGAGTATTCAAAAAGAAATCTGCCATGAATTAAATATGAATCCTTGTAAAGTAATAGCTGTAGCTGGGCATGATACCCAAAGTGCTTTGGTATCTGTGCCAACTGATCAAGAAGATTTTATTTTTATAAGTTGTGGTACCTGGTCCTTAATGGGGACAGAACTTTCCAAACCATACATCAATGAGAAAACTGATTATTACAATATAACCAATGAAGGTGGTTATGGTGGAAAAATTTCATTTCTTAAAAACATTACAGGATTGTGGCTTATACAAGAGAGCAGAAGATGGTGGATGAAAGAAGGCATGGAATATAGCTTTTCCCAGCTTGAAGAAATGGCGGCAAAGGAGAAGGCCTATCAGTGTTTTGTTGATACAGATGCCCCTGAATTTGCTGGGGCAGGTAATATGCCAGAAAGAATCAAGGAATACTGCCGTAAAACAGGGCAATATGTACCAGAAACCATTGGTGAAGTAATACGCTGTATCAATGAAAGTCTTGCCTTTGGATATAGACGTGTTTTGGAAGAACTGATGGATTGTACGGATAAAGAGTATAATCAAATTCATATGGTTGGTGGTGGTATTCAGAGTAAACTCCTATGTCAGCTTACAGCAGATGCTTGTTGTAAAAAAGTAATTGCAGGGCCTATAGAAGCAACGGTATTTGGCAACTTAGCACAGCAGTTTATTGCCCTTGAAGAGATGAAAGATTTAAAAGCTGCAAGAGAGATCATAGGTCGATCAGCAAAAATGAATGAATATGTACCGGATAGTAACAGTAAAGCGATTGAGGCTTATGAACGTTATAAAAGAGTGATAAAAGTACCTCATTAAAAGTACCAAATAAAAAACTTCAATTAATATATTCAGAGGAACATAGGGGTGATAGGTACTTATATAAATCCATGTAGAGAGGAGATAGATATGTTATTAGGAATTCCACCAATTCTTTCACCAGAACTATTAAAAGTTTTGTGTGAAATGGGACACAGCGATCGTATTGTTATATCTGATGGTAATTTTCCTGCAAATTCTATGGGAAAGGATGGGATAGTAATCCGAATGGATGGACATAGCATCCCAGAACTTTTAGATGCTATATTAAAGGTATTTCCCTTAGACGAGTATGTGGAACAGCCAGTTCAATTAATGGAAGTAGTACCTGGAGATCCAGTAGAAACACCAATTTGGAAGGAATATGAATACATCGTTGCTAAGTATGATGAAAGAGGAAACAATGCCATAGGCCATGTGGAAAGATTTCAATTCTATGAAGAAGCGAAAACCTCTTATGCTATTATTGCAACTGGTGAAAAGGCATTGTATGCAAATATAATGTTACAAAAAGGCGTTGTAAAATAAAGTCTATATTACGAATCCGTAAAGTTTGAACAGATGAAAAATTAGAGGCTCCCTTTCTGGTACAAGTGCAATATATTTACCAAGAAGGGAGCTTTTTATATTCGTGTATAAATAGGTGTTGAGATATCACAAAAAAAGTGATACTATGGGATTGCGACTATAAGAAATAGTTCCGATATAATGAAAGTGAAAGAGAAAATTCATATGAAAGGAAAGCCACGTTCTTTCACTTACGTAAGTGGTAAACCAAGTATGATTGGTAATGGAGTAGAAAATGAACATAATAATCGTTGGAGACGGTAAGGTAGGATATGCCCTGGCAGGTCATCTAACAAATGAAAATCACAATGTAACAATTATTGACAAAAATGTAGAGGCTTTAAACAGAGCAGACAGCACATTGGATGTATTGTGCATAAAAGGAAATGGTGGTAGGGCCAGTGTATTAATGGAGGCTGGAGTAATGGAGGCAGATTTATTGATTGCAGCTACCTCTAGAGATGAAATAAATATGCTTTCTTGCTTTACAGCTAAAAAGTTATCCTCCAACGTTAGTACCATAGCAAGAATCAGAGACCCAGAATATTATGAGGAATATCAAGGTCTTCAAGAACACATGGGAATTGATATGGTTATTAATCCAGAATTTACTGCAGCCCAGGAAATAGCTAATTTATTACAATTTCCATCTGCAATGAATATAGAGTCGTTCTTAGGTGGTAAAGAACGTTTGATTGAGTTTAAAGTTCTTGAAGGGGATATGCTTGTAGGCAATCAACTATCTAAAATAAGCAATAAGTTACCACAGAACATGTTATTTGTGGCAATAGAACGTGATGGTGTGGCATATATCCCAAAAGGTGATTTTGTTTTTGAAGTACATGACAGGGTATATATCATGGGACAAATCACAGGTATCACTAACTTTTTTAAATTATTGGGTAGATACATACAAAAAGTAAATACTGTGTTAATATCTGGTGGTGGCAGAACTAGCTACTATTTAGCTAAAATCATTGGTAAATTAGGTATGAGCACAAAAATTATTGAAATTAATCCAAGTAAATGTCTTGAATTAGCAGAAAGCATAGAAGAGGCTATCATTATAGAAGGTGATGGAACAGACCAGGAACTTTTAGCATCTGAAAATATAGATAATGTTGATGCTTTTATAGCTATGACAGGAAGAGACGAAGAAAATTTAATTACAGCAATGTATGCCATTGAAAGAGGAGTGGATAAGGTTATTACCATGTCCACTAGAATAAAGATCCCAAGCATTATCAAACAACTTGGGCTAGATAGTATCATAGATCCTAAAATTATTACTACCAGCCATATTATTGGTTATGTCAGAGGAATGGAAAATTCCAGAGGAAGTATAGTGGATAGCTTATATAAAATTGTAGATGGTAAAGCAGAAGTGATAAGTTTTGTAGCAAATTCCACAACAAAGTTTTTAAATATTCCAATTAAGAATTTGCCATTAAAAAAAGATGTTATTATTGCCTTTATTCAACATAGGAGTGCAGTTACCATTCCCCATGGTAATGAAAAGATTTCTGCAGGAGATAAGGTTTTAATTGTAACAAAGGGCAGCTATGTAATTAAAGATTTAAATGATATATTAGAATACTAAGAAAATTATAAAAGAAAGAATAGCATTCTAGCTGATTATAAGAATGCAGAGTAATAAGTAATGAATTATAAGATTATTGTACATATTTTGGGAAAAGTATTATTATTAGAAGCAGTATTAATGGTCCCGTCATTTATTGTAGCCCTAATATATGGTGAAGGGGATGCGGTTTCCTTTTTGGTCTCTATTGGCATATTGTTGTTTACAGGGTTTTTATTATCCTTAGTGAAATCTGACAATAAAAAAATGTATGCTAGAGATGGCGTTATGATCGTGGCCTTGGCCTGGGTACTCTTGGCTTTATTTGGTGCTTTACCCTTTTATATTAGTGGTGCTATTCCATCTTTTGTGGACTGTTTCTTTGAAACAGTTTCAGGATTTACAACCACAGGTTCTAGTATTTTGACAGATATTGAAGTGATTCCTAGAGGATTGTTATTTTGGAGAAGTTTTACTCACTGGTTTGGTGGAATGGGAATTCTAGTGTTTTTCGTTTCCTTACTACCTACAATGAATGGACGGACACAGCATATTTTAAGAGCGGAATCTCCTGGTCCTAATCCTGGCAAATTAGTACCCCGTATCAAAGAAACATCAATTATTTTGTATAGTATTTATTTTGCTTTAACATTAATATGTACCATTTGTTTATTGCTTGCAGGAATGCCATTGTACGATTCTATAGTACATGCCCTTGGTACAGCAGGTACCGGTGGGTTTGGTATAAAAAATAGTAGTATTGCTTACTATAACAGCCCCTTAATCAACATGATAATATCGGTGTTTATGGTTGCCTTTGGCATTAACTTTACGATTTATTTTTATGCTATTAAGAAAAATTTTATGGAAGTAAAAAGAAGTAGTGAAATCAAGTTGTTTTTAGCCATGATAATCGCTGCTACATGTATCATTACGATAAATGTTCGTGGTATGTTTGGCTCTTGGTGGGAATCTTTTTATCAATCTTTTTTTCAGGTGTCTTCCATTATTTCAACAACGGGATATTCAACAACGGATTTTAACCTTTGGCCTACTTTCAGTAAGACAATACTAATTGCATTGATGTTAACTGGTAGTTGTGCTGGTTCAACAGCTGGGGGCATAAAGCAAATACGTATATATATCATGCTAAAAGAAATTGGAAGATCCATTAAAAAAATAATACACCCAATATCCATTGTGCCAATCAAAGCTGATCATAAAGTAGTAAATGATGAACAAGTATCAGGAATAGGTACATTTACCTTTGCTTACTTTTTCATCATAGGGGTTGCAGTTATCTTAGTATCTATTGATAATTATGATTTTGAAACCACTTTAACTGCGGTATTTACAGCTATTAGTAATGTAGGCCCGGGGCTTGGTTTAGTCGGACCACTTGGAAATTTTTCTTTCTTTTCGGATTTTAGTAAAATTGTTCTAAGTTTGTGTATGCTTATTGGAAGGCTAGAGATTTTTCCGATTCTTATTTTGTTAAATTCCAATGCATGGAAAAAAGCGTAATGAATCAAAAGAAAAGCTTGTAAGCTAACAAATATATCATAAAAAAGATCTGTTAGAGCCTGGCATCCATATAAAATAAAAAAGTAGCGGTACCAACAATAGGTTAGTACCACTACTTTTTTTAGGTTATTTCATGAAGCCATCGTTTTATAGTCGTTTTTACCTTATCTTTATCATCCTTAAGTGGGTCAGTAAATTCTATTGTACCAATCAGTGAATTATCTCCGTAAGTCTCTTGGAGTTTTGTAAAACATTTTTGGGCACCGCCACCAGCATGGCTAGCAAAAAGAGCGATTCTCTTGTTATGTAGGTGAGTTTTTGATAAAAAAGTAGCGATGGGAGGTGTATAAGAACCTGCCCAAATGGGTGTACCAATAAAAATCGTATCATATTCGTTAAAATCAGGCATGCTATTACATAACTTAGGTTTTTCTTTAAAGAGAACACTTTTACCACCAAGAATAAATTTCTTAATACCGTTTTTCGGTATTTCTTTCACGGGCTTTAATTCAAGAACATCGGATTCTAATTCAGTTGCAATCACATCAGCGAGAAATTTGGTATCTCCTTTCAATGAATAAAAAACAATTAAAGTTTTCATACATACCCCTTTCGATACAGACTAACCATATATTATTGCATCCAAAGGATTTTGTCAAGTAAATGTTAAAATATGACAAATGAGTAATGGCTATTCAGCCATATCAAATTATGTGTCACTAAAAAGTCCCTATTTCGTGTGCTGATGAATTAAGAGGTATCTATATTTATTTGCCGCCTTACCTCTTAATTTCCTTAACACTTTTAAACTTTATCTATGACTTTTTAGTGAATTACATAATTGAGGCTGAATAATTACATAGGAACAGATATACCAGAAAACTACTAGGATTTTATGTTTTTTTGTGCTATAATTTCTTTTGATATTTGGAAGAAAAGCAAAGGAGGAGGGGCTGTAATACCTATTTACTAGCATATAAAGTGATAGATATATCCCCGAATAATTGCATGAATAGACGTAGAAGACTTAGAATGCATGAAACAATTAGAAAACTAGTGGAAGAAACAAGCATATCCGTATCAGATTTAGTATACCCTTTGTTTATAATAGAAGGGAATCATATAAAGAATCCTATCTCTTCCATGCCTGGGATTTATCAATTTTCAATAGATTGTCTTTTTGAGGAATTAGATAGAGTGGTCAATTTAGGAATTAAGAGTATTTTGCTCTTTGGCATACCAGAAGATAAGGATGAGGTTGGAAGTGGAGCGTATCATCAGGAGGGGATTGTCCAAAAGGCCATAAGATATATAAAAAGTAATTATAGTAATTTAATGATTATTGCTGATATCTGTCTTTGTGAATATACCTCTCATGGCCATTGTGGAGTTATATGTGGTGGTGAAGTAAATAATGATGAAACACTTCCATTGCTGACAAAAGCAGCAGTCTCTTGTGCTATGGCAGGAGCAGATATGATTGCACCTTCTGATATGATGGATGGTCATATTGAGGCCATTCGAATAGGACTTGATCAGCAGGGCTTTACACAGATACCTATTATGGCATACAGTGCGAAATATGCTTCTGGCTACTATTCTCCTTTTCGAGATGCCGCCCATTCTGCACCTGGCTTTGGAGACAGGAAAAGTTATCAGATGAACTATACCAATGTTTTAGAGGCCCTTAGAGAGGTTGCGGATGATATAGAAGAGGGTGCTGACATTGTTATGGTAAAGCCTGCCTTAGCATACTTAGATGTTATTAGAGCTGTGGCAACAGAAACAAAATATCCTGTTGCAGCTTATAACGTAAGTGGTGAATATGCCATGGTAAAAGCAGCAGCAATGAATGGCTGGATTGATGAACGTAAAATTGTAATGGAGAATCTAATTGCAATGAAGAGAGCTGGAGCTAAAATCATTATTACCTATCATGCCCTAGAGGTTGCAAAATGGTTATTGGAAGAATAAGGGTAAGAGTAGGGGCAAATTCTTATCTCTTGAATATCATGATATAGAATCAAAGTATATGATATTTGAAGGAGAATAAGTGGAACATTTAATTTGTCTTAAGAAAAATTACAATAGCTTAGAGGATCTTTTGACGGGGAAGAAAACTATGATCGTACTGGCAAGTTACGGTAAGATATTTCCTGTTGAAAAAATGCATATGGGTGATCAGGTTTACTTTACGGATAATAGTAATCCGACCATTATAAAAGGGAGTGCAGTAATTAGTAATATGCTATGTTTATCAGAGGTATCCTTGGAGGAGGCTGGGGTTATCTTAGCTGGAAACCGGGATAAATTACGCTTAAGTAAAGAAGGATTTCGTAAAGTGATTGGTAAAAAGTATATTGTATTGATAGAATTTAGTAAGATTACTTCTGTAGATCCCTTGGAAATAGTGAGTAAAGGACAATTAGCCTCTTGGACAGTGATATATTCCTAGGGCTTATATAGAGTAGTATCTATTATGAAACGGTAGAGACGAAAAATGATTGTAGCATTTGAATGAGTACTTGATTTTTGGTTAGAAGGTTGAAGGAAAATATGATGAAAGTAAGAATACCACAAAGCTTCTTTCAACCAAGATGAGTGGTAATATCACGAATACAGTAAATGTGATAAACAAAGGGTATACAAATGGGTCATATTATCATTATAGGTGGTGGAGCGGCTGGCCTTATGGCAGGAATTATGGCGGCAAGAAATAAGCATAGAGTGACTATTTTAGAGCATAAAGACAAGGCTGGGAAGAAAATCCTTGCTACGGGTAATGGAAAGTGCAATTTTACTAATTTAGTACAAAATAAAGAATGTTATAGAAGCGAGGAAGTAGATTTTCCTCTTAAAGTCATCAATCAATTTGATTTAAATAAGACAATTGATTTTTTTAAGGAAATTGGCATCTATCCAAAGGAAAAGAAAGGATATATCTATCCTAATTCTGAACAAGCAGCATCCATTACAGAAGTTTTACTAGCAGAGCTTAAATATTTAAAAGTAGAAATGATTCTTGGAGTTCATGTGGATAAGATTATTCCTTTACAACAGGGTTTTTTGGTACACACAAATGATGGGGAGTATAAATGCCACAAGGTTATCTTAGCATCTGGAGGACAAGCCTCACCAAACTTAGGCTCAGATGGAAGTGGATATAAACTAGCGAAAGATTTAGGTCATATCATCATTAAACCTTTACCAGCCTTAGTGCAATTAAAAGCGGATCATAAATTTTTAAAAACCATATCGGGTGTTAGGTGTCATGCTAAAATTAGTTTGTTTATGAATCAAGTTTTTACTGTTAGAGAAGAGGGTGAACTTCTTTTTGCTGCATATGGAGTTTCTGGAATACCTGTTATGCAGATCAGTAGATTTGCCGCTAAGGCACTAGATGAAAAGAAAAAGGCTGATCTATTGGTGGATTTCTTCCCAGAACTTAGTGAAGAAGAACTTAGTAGAGAACTCACAAAGAGATGCCAACGAATACCTTTACGCGGTACAGAGGAGGCGTTTACAGGTCTTTTAAACCATAAATTAATGTTCGTTTTATTAAATGAAGCAAAAATACCAGTAAACTTACCATGTAATCAATTCAATCAGAATAAAATATTAGAATTTACAAAAATATTAAAAGGTTTTCATATCGTGCTGTCAGGAACAAATTCTTTTGAGCAGGCACAGGTCTGTGCAGGTGGAATTGCAACCAATCAAATTGATTCCAAAACTATGGAATCAAAAGTTGTACCAGGGCTGTATGTATGTGGTGAAGTATTAGATGTGGATGGCACCTGTGGAGGATATAACCTGCAATGGGCCTGGTCTAGTGGTGCAGTAGCCGGAAACAACGTGTAAGGCCTGGCAGAACTGTATTATTTGGTTACAAACTTATTATACGAGTAGGAGAAAATGTGCATGATTCAAATATCACAGTTAAAGCTTCATATTGATCATAAAGAAGAAGATTTAAAATTAAAAATAATAAAAATGTTAAAGATAAATCAGAATGATTTGTTACAATACAAAATAGTAAAAAAATCCATAGAAGCTAGAAGGAAAAAAGAGATCTCTTATGTTTATAACGTTGAGGTTGCGTTAAAAGGAGAGGAAAGTCTTAGAAAAAAACTGGAGTCTAATCCCTATGTCTCCTTTGGGGAAAGGAATTCCTATGATTTTAAACCAACTGGAACACAAACATTACTTTACCCGCCAGTAGTTGTAGGATGTGGACCTGCAGGGTTGTTTTGCGGATTAATGCTTGCAAGAAATGGATACAATCCAATCTTAATTGAACGTGGTGATAATGTTGATGATAGATTATTAAAAGTGGAGAACTTTTGGAAAGATAATGTACTTGACCCAGAGTCCAATGTGCAGTTTGGAGAAGGGGGAGCAGGTACTTTCTCTGATGGTAAATTAAATACCATGGTAAAAGATCCTTCTGGTAGAAACCGTAAAGTTTTAGAAGTGCTAGTGGAAAAAGGTGCGCCTGAGGAAATCTTATATTTAAATAAGCCCCATATAGGAACCAATCTCTTAAGAGATGTGGTAAAGGAAATGAGAGAAGAAATCATTAGACTTGGTGGACAGGTGAGATTTCGTTCATGCCTTACAGATGTCATAATAGAAGAAGAACAGGTGAAGGGGATAGAATTAAATCATGGGGAAATTTTACCCTGTCAGGCTCTAATTCTAGCAATTGGTCATAGTGCCAGAGATACCTTTGAATTATTGAATGCGAAAAGAATGAAATTAACCCCCAAATCCTTTGCTATTGGTGTTAGGATAGAACATCCTCAAATGTTGATTAATCAGAATCAATATGGAGATTACCATAATAAGTTACCAGCAGCTGACTATAAGTTAACCCATACTGCTTCTACTGGAAGAAGTGTATATTCATTTTGTATGTGTCCCGGAGGATTTGTTGTAAATTCCTCTTCAGAAGAAGGACTTCTTGCTGTAAATGGTATGAGTAATCATGAAAGAGATGAAGAAAATGCCAATAGTGCTCTCATAGTTACAGTGACCCCTAATGATTTTCCTGTTATGGAAAAGGATAGACAGGCATTAGGAGGCGTAGAATTTCAAAGAATGTGGGAAAGAAAGGCTTATGAAATTGGAAAAGGTTTCGTTCCCGTCCAGCTATTTAAAGACTTGTGCAATAATAGGGATAGTGATAAAATAGGTCATATTAAGCCAAATCTAAAAGGGAATTATACGTTGGCAAACTTAAATAATTGTCTACCTGATTATATCATTCAGACGATCATGGAAGGCATCAAAGCTTTTGATAAATTTATACCAGGATTTGCAGATGAAGAGGCGCCTATTAGTGGTGTAGAAACTAGAACCTCTTCGCCCATTAGAATGGAAAGAGATGAAAATTATCTTTCTAATATTGCTGGTATCTACCCCTGTGGGGAAGGGGCAGGTTATGCAGGAGGTATTACTTCTGCAGCAATAGATGGTATAAAAATATTTGAAGCAATTGGAAGATTATACGGACCATATGTAAAATAAATATATACAGTAATAACCCACCTTTATGGTTTAGTAGGAATAAATCAGGAGTCTAGCAGAAAAAGAGAGAGGATAATTACAGTGGAAAATTACAGAGAGGTAATCAAAGATAAAAAACGTATCGTAATAAAAATTGGTTCATCATCACTAACCCATCAAACTACGAATAGTCTGAATTTATTAAAAATGGAGAAATTAGTTCGTATTTTAACAGATTTAAGACATCAAGGAAAAGACGTGGTATTGGTATCTTCAGGAGCCATTGCAGCAGGTAGAGAAACCTTAGGTTTTTTAGATAGACCGAAAGAAAAATCTGTAAAGCAAGCCTGTGCTGCTGTAGGGCAAGCGAAATTGATGATGGTATATCAGAAATTATTTGCAGAATATAATCAAACACCTGCACAAATATTAATGACAAAATATACAATGATTAATGATATCAGTAGACAGAATGCGCAGAATACTTTTGAAGAATTATTCCACATGGGTGTCATACCAATTGTAAATGAAAACGATACGGTATCCACCGATGAGTTAGAGTATGGTGAATTCGGAGATAACGATACCTTGTCTGCTATTGTTACAGCTCTTGTAAGGGCTGACCTACTTATCCTTCTATCAGATATAGATGGATTATATTCAGATGATCCAAGAGTGAATCCTGACGCCAAGTTTATTGAAAGTGTAAATCAAATAGATGATAACCTGAAAAGCATGGGGAAAGATTCTACTACATCAGTGGGTACTGGAGGTATGGCAACTAAAATATCTGCAGCTATTATTGCTACAGACTCTGGTGCAGATATGGTGATTGCAAATGGAGAAAATGTGACAGTAATCAATGAGATCATGGAGGGTGAGAAAGTTGGAACCTTTTTTCATGCCCACAAGGATGAGAATTTTGAGCTCTTAGACTATATTAAAACCAAACAATATACCTAATTGAAATAGATATACAAGAGAAAGAAAGGAATTCATATGAACGATTTAAAATTAGCACGCATAAATGAACTATATAAGAAATCTAAAGAAGATGGTCTTACGCAAGAAGAGGCTTTAGAACAAAAACAGTTAAGAGAAGAATATGTACTTTCCGTACGTAATAATTTACGTGGTACACTAAATAATATATCTTTGTTAAATCCTGATGGTACTGTTACGGAGTTATCTAAGAAGGATAAGCATTAATGAATAAGGAACAAATTAGACAAGAGATAAAGGTTAAAAAGGCTAAGCTGTCTTCCATAGAAATACTTGATAAAAGTGAACGAATACAAAAGCGTTTGTTTGAACTACCAGCTTATCATGATGCTTGTGCAATCTTTTGTTATGTAGCATTTAACCAAGAAGTAAGAACGAAGGAAATTATTTCAGATGCACTAGAGAGAGGGAAAAGAGTTTATGTCCCTAAAGTTTTAGAAGGTGTTATGAAATTCATAGAAATCACTGCTTTATCTGAATTATCTCCTGGTTTTTTTGGGATATTAGAACCTGAAATTACGACTGAAATAATACCTAGTGATAACAATTTTGTGATAGTACCTGGCCTTGCTTTTGATAAAAAGGGAAGAAGAATCGGTTACGGAAAAGGGTACTACGATAAGTATTTTCATAAATATGGAGTAGATAAATTTATGAAAGTTGTTTTAACTTATGACTTTCAGGTTTTTGATACATTACCAGAATCTGATCAGGATGTAAGAGTGGATAGGATCATAACAGAAAATAATACTTATTCTACTCAAACTTCGCACAAAAAAAATTATTCGACTACTTGATAAATTCAGCATTTAGTTTATCAATATTATCATGATACAGACTTAGTTGTTCCGATTCCTAATTTGGAAGTTACTAACGGTTTACAATCTTTGGAAAAAGCAGATAAAAAAAGTTCAAACGCCTAAAGGACAGTCGAACAGTGAACTTTTTTTATCTAAACCAAAGATGATAAACCATAAGTAACTTCACAAATTCATCATAGTCACAACTAATTCTGTATCATGATAATAAATATTGTGTATCGACTGAATTTATCAAGCATAATAGAGAATCTTAACTGCGAAGTTTGAGTTATTCAATAAAAAGAACAAACTGTGATTTCATATAAAAGAAGGAGGATGTCTATGTCTGATTTACAAACTATGGGTAAAAATGCAAGGTTTGCTGCTGGTTGTTTAAATAAAATGAAACAGGCAGATAAAAGCTTCGTACTTGAAACGGTTTCTAAGGCCTTAGTAGAACAGGAGGAAACCATTCTAAGCGCCAATATTTTAGATATTAATAATGCCAGAGAGAATGGAATCTCTGAAGCGCTTATTGATAGACTGTCTTTAAATACAGATCGAATTAAGGGCATGGCAGAGGGGCTACTATTGATTTCTGGTCTAAACGATCCCATAGGGGAAGTAATATCTATGTCAAATCGTCCCAATGGATTAACAATCGGCCAAAAAAGAGTACCTATTGGCGTAATAGGCATTATATATGAATCCAGGCCAAATGTTACAGCAGATGCCTTTGGGTTATGTTTTAAGACTGGAAATGCCGTTATTTTAAGAGGTGGTAGCGATGCCATTCATTCTAACCTAGCCATTGTTAAAGTAATAAAACAAGCTCTCTTGGATGCAGGTGTTACAGAATATGCCATACAATTGGTAGAGGATACCAGTAGAGAAACAGCAAAAGAACTTATGCGATTAAATGAATATTTGGACTTATTAATCCCTAGAGGAGGGGCAAGTTTAATCAAAACAGTCGTTGAAAATAGTACTGTACCAGTCATTGAAACAGGAACTGGTAATTGCCATATTTATGTGGATGAATCAGCTGAATTTGATATGGCACTTAACATTATTGATAATGCGAAAACCCAGAGACTAGGTGTTTGTAATGCCTGTGAATCCTTGGTAGTTCATGAAAAAATTGCGAAACAATTTTTGCCTAAGTTATATGATAGGTTAAATAAGAAAGACATTGAAATTCGTGGAGATGAGAATGCAAAACATATTCTTCCACAAATAACCTCAGCAACAGAAGAAGACTATGGGGCAGAGTACTTAGACAAAATCATCTCTTTAAAAATAGTGGATGATTTGGATAAAGCGATAGCACATATTAATAAATATAATACAAAGCATTCAGAAGCGATTATAACAAATGATTATAACAATGCTTTACAATTTCAAAATGAAATTGATGCGGCAGCTGTTTATGTCAATGCCTCCACAAGGTTTACTGATGGTAGTGAGTTTGGATTTGGTGCTGAAATAGGAATAAGTACACAAAAACTTCATGCAAGAGGGCCAATGGGGCTTCTAGCACTTACTTCAACCAAGTATATAATATTTGGAAATGGACAGATCAGGCCATAAATTAGACATTATACCTAAGAAAGTAGAGAAGAGTTATGAATTATACAGACATTGATTTGAATCAAATAGACATCTATGGGAAAGAACCGATTACGGAACCAGATAGACAGTACTACTTCATCGCTAAATCCAGAGAATGGATCAAAGAAAGGATCAAAGAAGCTGGTAGACCCCTTACCTTTAATATTGTTACCTTTGGATGTCAAATGAATGCCAAGGATTCTGAGAAGCTAGCAGGGATATTAGAAAAAATTGGATTTGTAGAAACGGATACAGAGGAAGCGGACTTTGTTGTCTATAATACCTGTACAGTTAGAGAAAATGCAAACTCTCGTGTTTACGGAAGATTGGGTCACTTAAATACCATGAAGAAAAAAAATCCACATATGATGATTGCCTTATGTGGCTGTATGATGCAAGAGGATGCTGTAGTTGACAAAATCAAGAAGAGTTATCGTTTTGTAGATATTATATTTGGTACCCATAATATTTTTAAATTGGCAGAGTTAATTGATACTAGACTTTCCTCAAAAGGCATGATTATTGATATCTGGAAAGATACCAATCTCATAGTGGAAGATCTTCCTAGTGAAAGAAAGTATAAATTTAAAGCTGGTGTAAATATTATGTATGGGTGTAATAATTTCTGCAGCTATTGTATTGTTCCTTATGTAAGAGGTAGAGAAAGAAGTAGAAATCCAGAGGATATCATCAATGAAGTAAAGGATTTGGTAGCAGATGGAGTATTAGAGATTATGCTACTAGGTCAAAATGTGAATTCCTATGGTAAGACTTTGGAACATAAAATGACTTTTGCAGATTTATTAAAAGAATTAGTAAAAGTGGAAGGTCTTGAGCGAATACGTTTTATGACCTCTCATCCGAAAGACTTATCTGATTCCTTAATAGAGGTTATGAAAAATTCAACTAAAATATGTAATCATATCCACTTGCCAGTGCAAGCTGGTAGCACTAATGTCCTTAAAAAGATGAATAGAAGTTATACAAAAGAGGAATATCTTTCCTTGGTAGATCGAATTAAAACCGCCATTCCAGATATCTCTCTAACAACAGACCTTATTATAGGTTTTCCAGGTGAGACAGAAGAAGATTTTCTTGAAACCTTGGAGGTTGTAAAAAAGGTTCGTTATGACAGCGCCTATACCTTTTTATATTCTAAGCGTTCTGGTACCCCTGCTTCTGTTATGGAAGCCCAGGTGGATGAGGAGACAGCTAAAGATAGATTTAATAGGTTATTGAAAGTGATTCAAGGTATTTCAGCAGAAATGACCAAAAGAGATGAAGGTAAAGTTGCTTCTGTTTTAGTAGAAGAAGTTAATCAACAGAACCCTTCCTTGGTTACAGGAAGATTAAGCAACAATATTATTGTACATTTTGAGGGTGATGAAAGCTTAATTGGCAGTATGGTAAAAGTAAATTTAAAAGAGTGTAAAGGCTTTTATTACCTTGGTGAAAGAGTCTAAAACCTTGGAAAATGCTGTGAAATAGCCACTTTTTACCAGTTTAAATTGAATATATATTTGAAATATTTTCGATTATTTTCGGTGTATTCTGACATAATGCATAAAAATTTAGTATCTACACTTGACATCCTCATGAAAACAGTATAAAATTTAAGTGTTGTATCTACGTACAATGAAAATTAAATAAGGAGGTGCTCCTGTGCAAGAGATATCACCATGGGTATTTGTTATAGGGTTGATAGTTCTAGTAATTGTTGTTCTTCTTGTTTGGAAAGTTGCTACGGCTTACCGCATTAAAGTGGTAGAAGCCAAAATCGGTTCCGCCGAAGAAAAAGCAAGAGAAATCATAGATGAAGCGATAAAGACAGCTGAAACTAAGAAAAGGGAAGCCTTACTCGAGGCAAAGGAAGAGTCATTAAAGACTAAGAATGAGCTTGAGAAAGAAGCAAAAGAAAGAAGAGCTGAAGTTCAACGTTATGAAAAACGTGTCCTTTCTAAAGAAGAAACTTTAGATAGGAAAATTGAAGCACTCGAGAAGAAAGAATCTAAACTATCAGTTAAGGAAGCCGAACTAGACAAAATTAGAACTGAAGCAGATGAATTGCATGGCAGACAATTACAGGAGTTAGAAAAAATTTCTGGACTTACCTCCGAACAAGCGAAAGAATATCTTTTAAAAACAGTTGAAGACGAAGTGAAACATGAAACAGCAATGTTAGTAAAGGAACTTGAAAGCAAGGCAAAAGAAGAAGCAGACAAAAAGGCAAAGGACTATGTTGTAACAGCTATTCAAAAATGTGCCGCAGATCATGTGGCAGAAACAACTATTTCCGTTGTACAACTTCCAAACGATGAGATGAAGGGAAGAATAATTGGTAGGGAAGGACGCAATATCAGAACACTTGAGACATTAACAGGTGTTGATTTGATTATTGATGACACGCCGGAAGCAGTTATTTTATCAGGTTTTGATCCGATCAGAAGAGAGGTAGCAAGAATTGCCCTTGAAAAACTGATTGTGGATGGAAGAATTCATCCGGCCAGAATAGAAGAAATGGTAGAAAAGGCCCAAAAGGAAGTTGAAGTCATGATTCGTGAAGAAGGTGAAGCAGCAACTTTGGAAGTTGGTGTTCATGGAATTCATCCGGAACTTGTACGATTACTGGGTAAAATGAAGTTTAGAACAAGTTATGGTCAAAATGCTTTAAAACATTCTATAGAAGTAGCTCAATTATCAGGATTATTAGCCGGAGAAATTGGTGTAGACGTTAGAATGGCAAAAAGAGCTGGTTTACTACACGATATTGGAAAATCTGTAGACCACGAGATGGAAGGCTCACATATTCAAATTGGTGTGGATTTATGTAGAAAACATAAAGAATCTCCAATTGTTATTAATGCAGTAGAGTCACATCACGGTGATGTTGAACCTGAGTCATTAATTGCTTGTATTGTACAGGCTGCTGATACAATCTCAGCTGCAAGACCTGGAGCAAGACGAGAGACATTAGAAACATACACAAACAGATTAAAACAGTTAGAAGATATTTCAAACGGCTTTAAAGGGGTAGACAAGTCATTTGCTATACAAGCAGGTAGGGAAGTGCGAATAATGGTAGTGCCGGATCAGGTTACTGATGCGGAAATGATTTTACTTGCTAGAGACATTTCAAAACAAATTGAATCTGAACTTGAATATCCTGGTCAGATTAAAGTGAATGTAATAAGGGAATCAAGAGTCACCGATTACGCAAAATAAACTTTAAAGTAATATAAATAGCTGGGAGCTTTTCATAGTTCCAGCTATTTTTTTGTTTTCAGAATGAAAAAATTAGAATAAGAATAATTAGCATAAGAATCAAAATAAGAATCAAAATAAGAATCAGAATAATATTAAATACATGGAGGAAAATATGGATAATGAATACAAGCGCTTAAAAAGAGTCCCTGTACACAAAGGGCATATTATTGATGTTTATACGGATACCATGAAGCTACCTAGTGGCAATACAGCAGATTGGGATTTTATTTCTCATAAAGGAGCAGCAGCAATTGTACCTGTCCTAGACGGAAAAATCATTATGGTGAAACAGTATCGTAATGCTGTAGAACAGTATACCCTAGAAATACCTGCAGGGGGATTAAACCCTGGAGAAGATATGAGAACTTGTGCGGCTAGAGAATTAGAGGAAGAGACAGGGTATCGCTCTGATCAAATCGAGCATTTGTTTGACCTATATACTACAGTTGCTTTTTGTAATGAAAAAATTGGTATCTATTATTCAGAAGACCTTACACCATCAAAACAAGCTTTAGATGAAGATGAGTTTGTTTCTGTAGAAGCTTATACATTAGAAGAACTTACAGAATTTATTTTTCAGGGTAAAATAGTGGATGCAAAAACAATTGCAGCTATTTTAGCTTATAGAACCAAGAAAGGATGAAATTGTTTTCCTCTTACTTCTGATTTTTATGGATGTGAATAATGGCCAGAATAGTTGGATTTTTATACTGCCGAAACCTTTGGTTTCGGTATTTTTTTATGAAAATTATCATATGTTAGGAAGAGGCGGAAGAAAGGAATGACTTTATGATAAATTTTCTTAAAAGAGAGTTTCGTAAAATGGGAGAGGTTAAGTTTGGTTTAGCCCTCTTTATCGTAGGAATTCTATTAGGGTTTTTGATAGCTAGAGTATTTAAGAGTCTATACTGGGGAAATATTAATCTGATTGACGGTGATTATTTAAAGAAGATCAGAAATGCAAATATAGACTATTCTGATCTAATGGGTTATGTGTATTGGAACATATTTCGCCCCTTTGTATTGTTCTGGATTGTATGCGTGACTGCTCTTGGTATACCATATATTAGTTTGTGCTTGATTTACATAGGTTTTCAAAGTGGTTTTTTTCTTACCATTGTATTTATGAAATATGGTTTTAAGGGGATATTACTTACATTAGGTTATACGTTCCCTCATTATTTGATCTATATTCCTGTGATATATTTGTGTCTGCGTAGTGGGTTTAGCTTTTGTAAAATACTTCATTACGGTAACATTAGTAGACGAGGCAAATCGGAATTGATTATGAAATATATACTACTAATTATTGGATTTGGTATTTTGCTAGCCATTGGTGGTTTGGTAGAAACTTATATTAATACATATATCTTACGTAAAATATTGGCTTTGTTTTAGATTATTTTAGATGTTTTCAATATTTATAATTGCATTTCCTAAATCACAACATTATAATAAAAGTAACAGAGAAAACTGAAAGGGAAATGGATATGAAGGCTTGTTTATTAGGTTTTTTGGAGTATATGAAAAAGGTAAAAAGAGCATCAAATAATACAATTATGTCCTATAATAATGATTTGACAAAACTTATTCATTATTTATGGGATATTCATATCATGGAAGTGGATAAAATCAGTGAGACAAGCTTAAATTCATATATGTTATATATGGAAAGGGAAGGCATGTCACCGGCTACGGTTTCTAGAAATATTGCGTCTATTAGATCCTTTATGATGTATTTGCTAAGAAATGGTTTGATTAAACATGATCCATGTGAACGTATGAAGTCACCAAAAGTTGAGAAAAAACCCTCTCATATATTAACTCTGGAGCAAGTGAATGGTTTGTTAGACCAGCCAAGTACGAATACGGTAAAGGGTATGAGAGATAAGGCCATGTTGGAACTTTTGTATGGAACTGGAATTAGAGTCTCTGAGCTTATTTCTGTAAGGTTAGAGGATTTAAATATCAAAAACAGATTTCTTAGATGTTGTAGTGAAAACAAAGAGAGATTAATACCCTTTGGGAATATGGCAAAACAAGCGCTAGATACTTATCTGCAAAAGGCAAGACAACAGCTAGTTGGATTGTTAGAAACAGATTTGGTTTTTACAAATTTATCAGGTGAGGCCATGAGCAGGCAGGGATTTTGGAAAATTGTAAAAGGGTATGGTAAGAATGCAGGAATTGATGAAGAGATTACTCCGCAAATACTAAGGAATTCCTTTGCGGCCCACATGATAGATAATGGAGCGGATCTAAAGAGTATACAAGAATTACTTGGGCATTCAGATATTTCTACCACCCAGTTACATCTAAAAAATAGAAGTAAAAAACTTACGGATGTTTATGCTAGTACACATCCTAGAGCGAATTTATAGGACATATAAAACATCAATTGTGTTCGTTACGAATATTGGTTAAAAGCTCTTAACTATGTTCATAAACAGTGTAATTAAATTGAATGGATCATATGCAAATAATCAAGAATGACTATCTTTAGATAAGGGTTTATCATGAGAGATAGGTCCCACGTTGCATATGAACATCCAGTTTAATTAAAAATCAGTAAGGCTATGAGTTGTGTTTCATTTATAAGCAGAATTTATCTGCTGATTTCTTATTCAGAACATAAATAACATTTCATTTTAAATATCTAGATATTATCTGCTATGGTATAAATTAATTTTTCTGATTCTGCCCAGCTTAAACATGCATCGGTAATGGATTTGCCGTAGATATGTTCAGACACTTTTTGACTACCGGGCTCGATATAACTTTCAATCATAACACCTTTTACTAATTTGGCTAATTCAGAGTTTACCTTACGGCTATGAAGGACTTCTCTAACAATTCTTGGTTGTTCGAAGTATAGTTTATTGGAGTTGGCATGGTTCGCATCTACAATAACGGCAGGGTTTTGTAAGTCTCTTTTATTGTACATTTCAAAGAGGTTCATTAAATCCTCATAGTGATAGTTTGGAATAGCTTGTCCGTGTTTGTTAACTGCACCTCTTAAAATACTGTGGGTTAGGGGATTACCACTTGTTTTTACTTCATCGGCACGAAATAGGAAAGTGTGGCTTGCTTGTGCAGCTACACAAGAATTAAGCATTACAGATAAGTCGCCGCTTGTGGGGTTTTTCATACCTGCAGGACAGTCCATACCACTTATTGTAAGGCGATGTTGCTGATCTTCAACAGATCTTGCTCCAACGGCAACGTAAGAGAGGATATCTTCTACATAAGGCCAATTTTCTGGATAAAGCATTTCGTCTGCAGCAGTAAGGCCAGTTTCTGCGATAGCTCTTAGATGAAGTTTTCTCATGGCAATTAACCCTTCTTGTAAATCGGGTTCTTTTTCGGGATCTGGCTGGTGTACCATGCCTTTGTATCCTTCGCCAGTAGTTCGTGGTTTGTTGGTGTAAATTCTAGGGATAAGTATCAGCTTATCTTTTACTTTATCTTGCACTTTTGCTAATCTGTTTATGTAATCACAGACGGAATCTTCATTGTCCGCAGAACAGGGTCCAATGACTACAATAAACTTATCTGATTCTCCTGTAAACACTTCTTTTATTCTTAAATCACGCTCTTGCTTTACAAGTGCATCCTTAGCTGGCAGAGGATATCGTTCCAATAATTCAGCGGGGGAAATAACTCTTTGTATTATTTCAAAACTCATGGTAGTACTCCTTTCAATTTGTATATTAAATAGGCGTGGGAAACGATTTGGATTATTAAGCTCGTATTACCTATATATATTAAAAGCATTTTAAACTGTTTTTCCAATTAAGTCAATCCTCTAACTTTCCCGTGCTAAAGCTTTTTGTAACAGTTCAGCCTCAAATTATGTAATACACAAAAAAGTCCTAGATAAAGTATAAAAGAATTAAGAGGTATCTATATTTAGCTTGGCGAGACCGTCTGACTAGGTTGTTTATGTTCGGCTAGAGACTCAGTAGAAGTATTAAATATTGTGATGAAGGTTCTATGAGGCTCTACAAAGAACATACCGCAGGAAGGTAAGGCCGCCAAATAAATATAGATATCTCTTAATTCATCAGCACACGAAATAGGGACTTTTTAGTGGCTAATAGTATGATATGGCTGAACTGTTACAGCTTTTCATTGGTCTTTTTGCCGTAGACTCAATATAATCACTTTTTTGAGGCCAAGCGTTATAGTTGAATATTTAGGTTTTAACGATTATAATAGAGGAAACAATATATAAGATACGATAATGAGAAGAAGATAATGAATATGGTTTTACGGGAGGAAAGCAATTGGAGAATAGACATAAACCGATGCCAGGAGAAATCTATAGGCATTTTAAAGGAAATTTATATCAGATAGTATCAGTTGCATCACATACTGAAACAGGTGAAGAATTGGTTATATATCAAGCATTATACGGAGATTTTGGTATCTATGCGCGCCCTAGTGCCATGTTTATGAGTAAAGTAGATGCATTAAAATATCCAGAAGTAACAGCAAATTATCGTTTTGAATTATACAAGACTACAGGTGGAGTGGTTTCATCTCTTCAAGGAACAGATAACAATAAAGATAACAATATAGATAACAATAAAGATAACAATAAAGATAACAATATAAGTAACAAGACAGATTCTGTATTAGAGAATCAAGATAGCCAGAATGCAGATAGCCAAAATGCAGATAACCAGAATGCAGATAACCAGAATCAAGATAACGTAATACAAGGACGAAATACTATCGAAGAATTTCCAGGGGAAGTTAGCATTCATCCCATACTTCTTGCGTTTTTGGATACGACCTCTTTTCGCGAAAAATTAGAAATAGTACGAGGTCATAGAAATGATTTATCAGATAAGTTAATCAATGATATGGCTATGTCTATTGATTGCACCGTAATGGATGGGGACATGGAGGATAGAGTTAGTTCTCTTATTTATTGTTTGCAGACTAGAATACGTTTTGAGGCAAGAAGACTTCGTTAAGACTAAGAGAATAGGGAGTGGGGCTTTTATGGTGTATAAAGTATTGATAATAGAAGATGATATGGCTATTGCTGAACTGCTAAAAAGCAATCTTAGTAAGTGGGGATTTGATCCATATTGTGTTACTGACTTTAATCAGGTTATGGAGGATTTTATAACCATAGAGCCACATTTGATTCTATTGGATATTTCCCTACCCTTTTATAATGGATTTTATTGGTGCAGTGAAATTCGTAAGGTTTCAAAGGTACCCATTATATTCCTTTCTTCCCATTCGGAGAATTTAGACATTGTAATGGCCGTGAATATGGGTGGAGATGATTATATAACAAAACCTTTCTCCTTAGAGGTTGCTATCGTAAAAATGCAGGCGATGCTAAGAAGAACCTATTCTTATCATACAGATACCCAGATCATAAAGGTAGGACGAGTTATATTAAATATAAATGATTCAACTCTTTTGCATGAGGGTGATATAATAGAGTTAACCAAAAATGAATATAGAATTTTATATCTATTAATGAAGCAAAAGAACGTCATAGTATCACGAGATGATATTATGAAATATTTGTGGGAAAGTGAAAGTTTTATAGATGACAATACTTTAACTGTTAATATTAATAGACTAAGAAAGAAACTAGAGGATAGAGATATTAAAGATTTGATACAAACAAAAAAAGGGATGGGGTATATAATCCATGATTAAATCTTATTTTAGATATAGGCTCAGTTATATCAGTCTTGTTTTATTTTTATATCTTATATTTGGTATAATACATGGAATATATGGTTATCCTTTGGGGTCGTTCTATTACAGCTGTATTTTATCTGGTTTTTTTATTGCTTTCATTGGAATATGTGACTATGTGCGTTATAAAAATAAGATAAATTTATTAAAAGCAAAGAAAGATAATTTATCAAGATATCAGCATGAGAATCTAACGAGTGATAATGAAATTGAAGTAATTTATGAAGATATCATGATGAAGTTATATGGGATTGCCAATGATGCTGTAAATCAACTGGAAAAGGAACAGATTGATTTGATGGACTATTATACTATGTGGGTGCATCAAATTAAGACGCCGATATCTGCTATGAGTCTCTGTTTATCTGACAAAGAAAATATAAATATTAATCTGATGCAAAGAGAATTGTTCAAAATAGAACAATACGTAGAAATGGCACTTCAGTATATTAAAATGAATCAACTATCTTCTGACTTATTAATCAAGGAGTATGAATTGGAAAAAATCGTAAAAGACTGTGTCAAAAAATATGCAGTTCTTTTTATTTATAAAAAAATACGTTTGGAGTTAAAAACCCCTTCTATATCTGTGATTACTGATAGTAAGTGGTTCTCTTTTGTGATGGAGCAATTGCTTTCTAATGCGATTAAGTATACCAGTGAGGGTGGTGTTATAAAAATTCTGTGGGAAGAGGATAAGCTAATTTTAGAAGATACGGGTATAGGCATTAGAACGGAGGATATTGAGCGAATATTTGAGAAGGGATATACAGGATATAATGGTAGGCTGGATAAGAAGGCTAGCGGTATTGGCCTTTATCTTGTAAAACGAGTTTGTCATTCTTTAGCTATTCAAGTTAGGATACAATCTGAACTAGGTATTGGTACAAAAGTGGAATTAATATTTCCAAAATCGGAAAATAAGTTTATATATGAATGATTCAAATGTGACAAAAATGTAAGGTTTACTCAGTGTTTTGTAATGTTATGCTATGGATGATTTTATGTTTTTTTCTTATAATTTTATTATGAGTTATGATCAAAGTTAATATGAATGGTTTTGCAATTGCTTCATTGTAACCAAATGATTGAAAAGGAGAAAAACATGGAATTATTACAGGTAAAAAATTTAAAAAAAGTATATAACACCAGACTTTCAACCAAACAATTTACAGCTCTTAAGGATGTTTCTTTTAGCATAGAAAAAAGTGAATACGTAGCGATTATGGGTGCTTCTGGTTCTGGGAAAACAACACTTTTAAATCTGATTGCCTCTCTAGATAAGGCGACAAGTGGTGAAATTATTTTAGAGGGAATGAACTTTAAAACATTAAAAGACCGTGAATTGTCCGCATTTCGAAGGAAAAATCTTGGATTTGTATTTCAGGACTTTAGTTTGTTGGATACATTTTCTATTAAGGATAATATTTTATTGCCCTTGGTTTTATCTGGGGAAAAGATATCTGTTATGGAAGAAAAATTAGAGCCATTACTTACACGACTTGGACTTATTGAACTACGGGATAAATTTCCATATGAGGTGTCTGGTGGTGAAAAACAAAGAACTGCAATGGCAAGAGCTATCATAACCAATCCTAAATTAATACTAGCGGATGAGCCTACAGGAGCCCTGGATTCAAAATCCTCAAAAAGAGTACTAGATATTCTTGGAGAATTCCACGAGAAGGGCCAGACCATTATGATGGTTACGCATAGTTCTATGGCAGCAAGTTACGCCCAGAGAGTATTATTTATTAAGGATGGAGAATTGTTTAATCAGCTTTATAAAGGAAATGAATCAAGAAAAGATTTTTTTGAAAAAATAGTAGCAACCCTTTCTGTTTTAGCGGATGGAGGTGTTGACATTGGGCAATAATTTTTATTTGAAAATGGCCTTCTCGAATATTAAGCGTGATAAAAAAATGTTTGTACCCTTCTTTCTATGCTATTCCATCATGATAGGAATCTATTTTATGGTAATTACAATAATGACATCGAAAGGGATGAGAAATATTCCTGCGGGAGAATCCCTTCAAAGCATGTTTTTGTTTGGTATGGTCATTATGACATTTCTAATTATTATATTCATGCTCTATATTAATAGCTTTCTTATTAAAAGAAGAAAACGAGAATTTGGCTTATATGGAATTTTGGGGTTGGAGAAAAGGCATGTAGCGAAAGTGATTGTGTTAGAAAATGTAATTATTAGCTTTTTATCAGGCATCTTTGGAATTTTATCAGGTTGTGTCGTTGGAAAGCTGATTTTTATGTTGATTTATTATTCCATACATGTTTCGACGGATAGTGGCTATAGGTTATCTTTTGTGGCATTTCTAATGACGGGTGTTTTGATCCTAGTCTTATTTTTAATGACATCAATTTTTAACTTATTTCAAGTGAGTTTGGCTAACCCAATTGACTTATTAAAAGCTTCTAATATGAGTGAAAAAAGAGTGAGATTTATTAAGTTAAAGACTTTCACTGGACTATGTTTACTGATCTGGGCTTATTATACAGCGATAATAGTAACGAATCCTATCACTGCTTTAAATAAGTTTTTTGTAGCGGTTATGGCAGTTATTATCGCGACATACCTATTATTTGAAGCTGGAAGTTTGTTCTTATTGACTTTTTTAAAGTCAAAGAAAGGCTTCTATTATAAGACGAATAATTTTATTTCAATTTCTGGAATGCTTCACCGTATGAAACAAAATGCAGCTGGATTGGCCTCCATATGTATTCTTTCCACTATGGTATTAGTCACTGTTTCCACCAGTACTGCCTTATATGTTGGGCAGGAGGATATCTTAAAAGAGCTCAATCCAAGTGATATTTCGATAAGTATTTATGATAATCCCAATTTAGAGAAAATAAATGAAGTAGAAAAATTGGTGCAGGATACAGCGCTTTTGTATGGAGTGGAGCTTTCTGAACTATACAGCTATACAAGATATGAAAATTTTGTATATACAAAGGATAATAAAATCACTGTCATGGATAAAACTATGTTCCAATCAATAAAGGAACTAGAAGAGAGTGAAGCGTATATTTATAACGCTGAAATAATAACCCAAGAGGAATATAATAAAATACAAGATGAAGATATAGAATTAAAGGATCAGGAAATTCTACTTATTGCGAATCATAACAAACTTATACTAGGAGAAGAACTTAGTCAAACTTTGGGATTTGTGATAAAAGATATTATATCAGAAAATAAACTCCTTCAAAAGAAAAACGTCGAAATGGATAGTGTCATATATATGGTCGTAAAAGATGAGCTAAGTGCTATTACCTTGTATTCTTATATTGCTCAAGTTACTGATGACATGCCAATAAGCAAAAAGGGTGTAGTACTGGCCAATGTTAGTAAAGAGGGAGATGATATAGAGGCATTTTCTGCAGAACTGATAGAAAAAGGTATCGAATTAGATAAGGTTCAAGGGGTAAATGTTATATATGCCGACAGAACAGAAGGCTATGGTATGTACGGTGGGTTGCTTTTTCTAGGTATATTTTTTGCAATACAATTTTTATCTGCAACTGTATTGATTATATATTTTAAACAAATATCAGAAGGATATGAGGATCACAGTAGGTTTATGATTATGCAAAATGTTGGGATGGATGAAAGGGAAGTAAAGAAAACGGTTAATAAACAAATATTATTGGTATTCTTTTTGCCCCTTGCTACTGCTTTGGTTCATATAACCTTTGCAAGATCCATAATTGTGAAATTATTAGGAATTTTTAATCTATATAATACTGACCTTACAACATGGTGTATGATTATTACCAGCCTTGTATTTACAGTATGTTATATTATTTTTTATCAACAAACAGCCAGAGTATACTATAAGTTGGTCAAAAGATAAGATACTCTTTTATGTAAAAATACATCAATGAAGAAATCGAGCTTAGCAATTTAGCTCGGTTTTTTCATTTTCATATTAAAATAGTTGACATTTATCAAAAATAAAGTTAATATACTTATATAGTTTAGGAAAACATAAAATATTTTATAAAATATTTTACTATGTATTGTATTGAATGATTAAACAGGATAGGAGAGTATGCAATGACTCGAGAAAATTTTAAGAAGACCCTATATAATGAACCTTTAATCGGACAAAGGGCAGATCCTTATGTATATAAGCATACTGATGGGTATTATTATTTTACAGCATCTGTACCAGCATATGACAAAATTATTTTAAGGAAGTCTAAAAGTATCAAAGATTTGTCTACCGCTGAAGAGGTGGTTATATGGAATAAACATGATTCAGGAGAAATGAGTTATTTTATATGGGCTCCTGAATTACATTATATAGATGGAGCTTGGTATATTTATTTTGCATCTGGTAAGGAAGAAAGACATTGGCATATTAGACCTTTTGTTTTGGAATGTAAGGATGCAGATCCTCTTACAGGTACTTGGAATGAACTTGGTAAGATGCAATGTGCAGATGAAGATACTTTTTCTTTTAAATCCTTTTCACTTGATGCTACAGTTCTTAAAAACAATGGTAAAAATTATTACATCTGGGCTGAAAAGGTTGGTGTTGGAATGATGATTTCTAACCTTTACATAGCAGAAATGGAGACACCATGGAAACTAAAAACAGTGCAGGTTTTACTAACTACACCAGATTACGATTGGGAAAGAGTTGAGTTCTGGGTAAATGAAGGACCAGCGGTATTAGAACATATGGATAAATTGTTCCTAACATTTTCAGCGAGTTCAACAGGTGCCTGTTATTGTGTAGGCTTAATGTATGCCGATAAAGATGCGGATTTATTAGATCCACAATCCTGGTCAAAACTTAGACACCCTGTGCTAGAGTCTGATGAAGAAAAGGGGATCTTTGGACCTGGTCACAATAGCTTTACAAAATCAGAAGATGGTACCAAGGATATCATGGTATACCATGCAAGACAATATGATGAGATTCAAGGGGAAGCATTGTTTGATCCAAACAGACATACCATGTTCCTTGAAGTAGAATGGAATGAAGAAGGTTTTCCAGTATTCCCGTTTAAAAAGAATTAAATAAAAAAGCTATCAGATAAATGCATGGAATCAGAAAGGCAATTATCTGGTAGCTTTTTTAGTTTGAGAAATGTAAAAGCTAGAATCAGCTTACTATATTAGTTTTAGAAAAGAAGGGATAACTATAAGAAGTTATTACAATATAACCTAGAGATTGTTAAATGTACAAACTGAGAGGGTGAATTGTAAATAAGTAGTTATAGAATAGAACCTCTTGTTTCGTCCAATGGACTGTAATGTATTCTTACACTAATATCTTGGTTGTAGTTTCCGAAATTACGTCCAAAAATAGTTAGTCCACCAACGTGTTCTGCATCTTCAGCAACTGCAAATTTAAATTTGATGGTGCTTTTGTAATCTAAGTTAAGGTCTTTTAAAGATACATCTGAAATCTGTAATCCATCGATAAAGGTTCCGGTGCTGTTAATTACAATCAGTTTTAATAAACCATATTGATTCCAGTTTGGAAACCACCAGTCAGGAGTAAAAATCCCCTTTACATCGCCAAAGTCACCAGGACTAGTCCACATACCAAGGAAGGTATCATTTAAGTGAAAACTAATGTCAGAAGGCCAAACGTCATTGATACCTGGTGCTTCAGAGCTTAACTCAGCAGATATGGTGATTTGGTCGATTTTCTGAGAGACAGGTAAAAAATTAGGAATAATATATTCTACATAACCTCTTGTAAACCATAGAATATCGCTATCAATACGACTTGGATGAGCGAAGTATCTAGCGTCATCTACTTCACCAATTAACTGATTCTTAGTGGCAAGACCACAGGTAGGATAAATCTGATAATCTGAATAGTGTCCGATTTTAATTTCTGTTTCGTAAATATTCTTTTTGTGTTCTTCAATATCAAATTCCACCAGAATTTTGTCTAAATGCACCATACATTTTTTCTGATTGCCATGTCCGGCTGATTCACTTACGATGGTGATAATTCCTGAATCTTCCAATTTCTTAATGTGACTTGTTAAGGCACCATTGGTAATGTTTAAGCTGGTGGCTAATTCATTCATATTCATACCTTTGTTTAACAACAGCAACTTTATGATGGAAATTCTGATTTCTGAACCTAAGGCTTTGAATACATCAAGACCTTCATCCAGTGTTTTTATGTGCAGCATGTGAGGTTTCCTCCCTAATTCTTTTATACGCCCGTGAATTAGTCCGTATTTTACTATTATAAGGTAAAAGGTAAAATAAATCAAGAGTTGTAAAAAAATGAGTAAAATAATAGAATTGATGCAATAATATAGATGAGTGTAAATAGGATTTTAGACTTTGTAAGTATTGCACAAAAAAAATAAATTAATAGTTGACTTTTGGAGGTTATTTATATATAATTAAAATATAGTTTACATTATACTAAAATAATTTAGCAAGTTTGATATATTTTAAATAAACTAAACTATTTTAAGAAAGAAAATAAATATGAAGGGAAAAATGCCACGAAGAGTTCTTTCAGTTAAGTATTTGTGGCAGTATCACATCTTTGGATAGATGGGATATGCGATGGGTATAAAAATGACACGAAGAGTCTTAAATCGTTTTGTTGCAATTCTAATGACAACAGTACTTGTTTTGTTTCATGTGCCTGCATTTGCAGAGACGGGCGAGAATAGTCTATCAGAAACCAACACGGATGTAAATGATTCTACTACAGATGAAGAGAATTCCGAAGAACGTCTACATAATAATTATACCATTGTATCTAGTGGTTATACATTAACTCCGTATGTTGGAGAAGATATAGAATATTCCGTTGAAGAAGTATTTGATCATACAAGCGACGGAATCTTAACCGCTGACAACTATAGTTATAAAAACAAAGCTTTAGAGTTACAGATTTTAGAAAATGCTACCTTTCATATTGAGGTTCCAGAAGATGGGATATATTATTTAAAGTTTGACTATTTAAATGATGAAGATACAAGTTTACCTTCTGAAGGTATTTTGACTATCAACGGAGAGATTCCTTTCTATGAAGCAAGAAGATTACTCTTTGAAAACAACTGGGTGTCTAGCGGGGAAGTGGCCTATGATCGTTATGGCAATGAAATAGTATCTATACCAGATAAGTTAATCAGTTGGCAGAGTAAATATTTAATAGATGCAAGTTACAGAAATTCTATGCCTCTTGCTTTGGAACTTAAAAAAGGTATCAATGAAATTGGTTTAAGTATGACTGAAGGCGAATTGCTGTTAGGCAACTTATACTTAACAAAAGAAACTGTTATACCTAAATATGAAAAAGCGGAAATTGACGGAGAAGAATTGTATATCATTGAGGCGGAAGAAGTTGATGTAAGAAATGATTCTTCCATTCGTGCCACTAGTGAATTTGATACAGCGCTTACTCCCTATGAAACAAAGAATAAGGTTTTAAATGTTTTAGATGGTGCCTCCTTTAAGGATGCAGGTCAAAGTATTACTTATAATTTCAAAGTGAATAAGGCAGGTTATTACAATTTGGGATTTGCTTATAAACAAGCAGGAAAAACTGACTTCCCTGTGTTTGCAGATATCAGAATTGATGGTGAGATTCCCAATACTTTGCTACAGGCTTATTCCTTTCCTTATGAAAAAGATTATACCAATATGAGGACAAAGGATGAGGAAGGTGATGATCTGGCTGTTTACTTAGAAGCGGGAGAGCACACCATATCTCTTACTATTAATATTGACAACATAAGACATGTTCTTGAAAGTGTTGATGTGATTATGAATGATGTCAATGACCTAGCCCTTGAAATCACTAAGGTTGCTGGTACCAATAAAGATAAGTACAGAGATTTAGATATTGTATCATATATTCCAGATATTGAAGAAAGATTGACCAACTGGGCAGAAGAACTAGAAAACCTACAAGAAAGTGTAAAAGTATATAGTGCAGATGTGAAAAAGATCGCTGCTTTTTCTTCTCTTTCAGTTGCAGCCTCAAGGCTTAGAAGTCTTGCAAAAGAGCCTAAGAATATACCTTATAGAATTAATGAACTTGCACAAAGTACCAATTCGGTTATGCAGTACCTTGCTAATTTAATTGATATTTTAAATAAAAATGCATTATCCATTGATAAGATTTATGTAATCGGTGCGGATGAAAAATTACCAAGAGGTGCTGGAATCTTTGAAAGCATGTATTTAAATACAGTACGTTTCTTCGCTTCCTTTGGTAGTCAAGATTATTCTGTATCAAATAAGGAAGAAGATCATCTACAAGTGTGGGTGAACCGTTCCAGACAGTATGTAGAAATCATGCAAAGAATGATTGATGAAAGTTTTACACCTCAAACAGGTATTCAAGTGGATGTATCTATTATGCCAGATCAGAACAAATTGATTATGGCCAATGCATCAGGCGATGCACCAGATGTAGCTGCTTCCATAAACTATGCCATACCTTTTGAACTTGGTATAAGAGGTGCTATAAAAGACTTAACGGAATTTGAAGATTATAAAGAGGTTCTTACAAGAACAGTGGATGGTTTACATATTCCGGCAACCATAGGTGATGGTATTTATGCAGTACCAGAAACAATCAACTTCTGGGTACTCTACTATAGAAAAGATATTTTGGATAAACTAGGACTAGAGGTTCCTAATACTATGGAGGAAGTAAAGGAAATGCTTCCTGAACTTCAGATGAGAGGACTTAATTTTTATTATCCTACAGCAGGTATGGTTGCTCTTAAAACCTTTCATGGAACTTCACCACTACTGTATCAATACGGAGCAACACTCTATGGTGAAACTGCTGGGAATACAGCAATTAATAGTGATGCGGCTATAAAGGGACTTACAGAACTGACTGAACTATTTACCATATATAATCTTCCAGCGGATGTGCCAAGTTTTTATCAACATTTTAGAAACGGAGACATGCCAATTGGTATAGCAGAATATAACATGTATAACCTCTTAATCAATGCTGCACCTGAAATCTCTAATTCCTGGGGGATTGCTCTAATTCCTGGTATTGAACAAGAAGATGGAGAAATCTTACGCTATGCCTCAGGCGGTGCAGAAAGCTGTGTCATCTTTAATAGTACAGAGGAAAGAGAACAAAAGGCTTGGGAATACTTAAAGTGGTGGACCAGCACAGAAACACAAGTGGAATTTGGTCAGACCTTACAAGTTTCTTATGGTGATGAATATATTTGGAACACTGCTAATGTGGAGGCATTTTCTGAACTACCTTGGAAGACAAAAGATAAGGAAATTATTATGGAACAGACCCAGTGGATGTTAGAATCACCTAGAATTCTAGGTACTTATATGCTAGAGCGAGAGTTAAGTAACTCTTATAATAGTGTGGTTGTAAATGGTAAGGACTTACGATTAACCATTGATTCTGCAGTAAAGAGAATTAATAGAGAGACAGAACGTAAGTTAACTGAGTTTGGTTATTTGACAGACAAAGGGGAAATGATTGAGGAATACATTGTACCTACCATTGATACTGTAAGAGAAATTTTATACGGGGAGGAATAATTTATGCTTGGAATAAAGAATGCAAATAAAATCGGCAAAAAAGAATACAACAATAAGCAGGCATATCTATTTCTTGGTCCATATTTATTATTGTTTGTGCTATTTATCATTATACCTATTATCATAGCAATCGCCTTATCCTTTACTAATTTTAACACCTTAGAAAAACCGGATTTTGTAGGATTTTTAAATTATATTAACTTACTAACCCAAGATGAAATATTTATGCAGTATGTACTTCCTAATACTGTAACCTATGCTTTGATTGTAGGACCAGGTGGCTATATATTATCTTTTTTACTTGCTTGGGCCCTGGCACAATTAGCACCTATTCCTAGAACTATATTTGCATTAATTCTGTATTCACCATCTATTACCTCAGGTGTTGCCATGACAGTATTATGGAAAATATTATTTAGTGGGGATCAGATGGGTTATATTAATGCTTGGTTAATCAACGCCGGAATTATAACAGATCCAATCAGATGGTTTATTGATGTTAGATTCTTGCTTCCTATTATGATAATCGTTGCTTTGTGGAGCAGTATGGGTGTTGGGTTCTTAGCAATTCTTGCAGGTATCCTTAATTCAGATGAAAGCTTATATGAAGCGGCGGCAATCGATGGCGTGAAAAACAGATTTCAGGAAATGATTTATATTACAATACCTACTATGAAACCTCAGATGTTATTTGCAGCGGTTATGACTATCGTAGGTGCCTTTCAAAATGGTGCCATTGGTGTTCAGCTTGCAGGTGCCAACCCTACGCCAGGTTATGCCGGGCAGCTTATTGTAAATCATATTGAAGACTATGGATTTATTCGATATGAGATGGGTTATGCATCAGCTGTATCAGTAGTACTTCTTGGAATTGTATATTTATTCTCGGCATTTTCTAAGAAGTTGTTTGCGAAAGAATAACAGGAGGACGTTTTTATGGCTGGTTATAAAGGCAGTAAAATTAACCCCAAATCTTTTGACCGGGGTCAGATCAAAATAATACTTATGATATTACCATTGGCATTGTTTATGCTATTTCCCATAGTGTTTATATTTTGCCATGCATTTAAACCTATGGACGAATTATTTGCATATCCACCTAAATTATTTGTTACAAGGCCGACTCTTGATAACTTTAGCAATTTATTTAAATCGGCATCCACCTCAAGCTTACCGATTAGTAGATATGTATTTAATACCATTATTACTACAGTTTTTGTAGTGCTAGGTTCCGTGGTATTATCAACACTTGCTGGGTTTGCCTTATCAAAACTTAAATTTAAAGGTAAATATGCAATTATGGAAATCAATAATGCAGCCCTTATGTTTGTTCCTGTTGCAGTTATGATTCCAAGATACTTAACTATTAATACTTTAAAATTAACAGATACGTATTGGGCACTTATATTGCCACTCATCTCTATGCCTGTGTGCTTGTTCTTAATCAAACAGTTTATAGATCAAGTGCCAGACGCATTGATTGAAGCAGCTTACATAGATGGAGCCAGTGATTTTAGAGTTTATAGAAAAATTATATTACCCCTTATAAAACCTGCCATAGCAACTGGTGCATTACTTGCTTTCCAACAGGTGTGGGGAGATATTGCAAGTCCTACCTATTATATTAGTAATGAAGGATTAAGAACGCTACCTTTTTATATGAACACGTTAACCAATGTCAGCAATACCATAGCCGGTCAAGGTATGGCAGCGGCAGCCTCCTTAATTATGTTTGTACCAAACCTAATTCTGTTTATTATTTTACAACGTAATGTAATGAATACAATGGCACATTCAGGTATTAAATAGTTGAATCTAATAAAGTATGAAGGAGGTTTGAAGATGAAAAAAATGAATTTGGCTGGATTTTTATGTATGGGGAGTATGTTAAAAACAGCTATCATAGATAGATTTAGTGGCAAAGGTTTAAAAAGAGTGTGTCATACTGCTTTGGCCGTAACGATGGTTGGATTTTTAGCAAGTCCAGCACTAGGCTATGCAGATACACCATATAAAACCTTTACCCAGGATGGATATGGGAGAATTATTGAAACCCAGACAGCTTATACTCCAGTAGCGACCATAACGAAGGTGGGGGATTTTAGCTTTACCAATGCTTCGGATATGGTAATTACCAATGAGGATGAGATTTATATTGCAGATACCAAGGGAAAAAGAATACTAGTATCTGATACAGAAGGTAATTTATTAAGAACTTATGGCGAAGATATTTTAAAAGGCCCTACAGGATTGTTTGTAACCAGTGATAAGAAATTATACGTTGCAGACAAAGATGCTGGTAAGGTGGTTGTATTTAACCAAGAGGGAGAAGTTATATTAGAATACACCAAACCAGATCATCCGCTTTATGGTAAGGATATGTCCTTTAAACCACAAAAGATTGCTGTAGATGCAAAAGGAACTATGTATATTATCTGTGAGGGTAATACAAACGGTATTGTTCAAATAAGTCCAACGGATGGTGGAACATTCCTTGGATACTTTGGAACCAATATGACCAGTGTAAACCTAATTGATGTATTTAGAAGAGTGGTTTTAACAGATGAACAGCTTGCTAAGTTGCCTAAGATTTTACCACCTACACCAAACAACTTAACCATTGACGAAAAAGGTTTGATCTATACTACGACCCAAGGAGAGGGATATAATTCTCTTAAGAAGTTAAATGTAGCTGGTAAAAATATGATTGAGTCTGATGCATACGATGAACTGCCCTCAGCAGTCACTGTAGGCAATTATGAAAATATCTATATGACTTCTGATGATGGTTACATCTATGAATGTAACAAAGATGGTAGTTTATTATTTATCTTTGGTGGTAAAGATGCGGGACGTTTGCGTATTGGTTTGTTCCAAAAACCAGTTGCCATAGATGTTGACCAAAATAACAGAATCTATGTATTAGATCAAGAAAAAAATGAAATACAGGTTTTTGAACCTACTGAATTTACAGATTTGGTTCATCAAGCACTTTATTTGTACCAGGATGGAAAATATACAAAGAGTAAAGAACCATTAGTAGAAGTTCTTAAAATGAACAGTTTGTTTGATTATGCCAATATGGCAATGGGTCAGGCGTACTTACAAGAGGAAGAATATGATACTTCTTTAACATATTTTCGTATGGCAAAAGATTACCAGGGCTTTTCGGATGCGTTTTGGGAAGTCAGAAATCTATGGATTAAAGAAAATTTAATAACCGGACTAGGGATTCTGATTGCTATTTACGCGGCCTTTAAAGTGACAGGGTTATTAAAAAGAAAAAATAAAATTCCAGCTGTTGTGACCAAAGGTGTATCAGGGGTATTTCATGTGCCTTTGATTCAAAAGGTAAATTATATGGGTTTTTATATCAAACATCCTATTGATGGCTGCTATGGTATAAAAAGGGAAAGAAAAACCTCCTATTTTAGTGCTAATATACTCTTTATACTTTTTATTTTGATTTACTTAGTAGACCGATATGCCTCTGGATTTTTATTTAAAAATGTAGCAGATGGTAATTATGACATTTTCACAGATGTGGTATATATCTTAGGTGTATTTACCCTGATGACAGTTTGTACTTATTTGGTTTGTACCATTAATGATGGTGAGGGAACTTTTAAACAGATTTATTGTTCCTTTATCTATTCCTTAGGACCATACATTCTATTAAAACCATTTATTGTTGTATTAAGTAATGTAGTAACCATCAATGAAAAGTTTTTAATTGAGTTTTCAAACTTCTGTCTTTATGCATGGATCATTGTTCTATTATTTATGTCCATAAAAGAGATCAATAATTACTCTGTCATGGAGACGGTAAAAATTATATTATTAACGTTTTTCTGTGCCTTAATTGCAGTATTATTATTATTTATTTTATACGTACTGGTATCTCAGGTAGTTGATTACGTGCAGGCATTATATGGAGAGGTGGTGTATCGACTTGAATAAACATAAATCAAAAATCATATGGATAGGTTCCATCCTTGTAATCCTATGCCTTCTAGTAGTCGGTATTAACTTCTTGATGAGTGGAAAAAGAAGTGGTGGAGATTTAGAAATCACAGAATCAAGTGATTATGGTGAGAAAACCTATACCTCTCTTTCTACCGTAGATTTAGAGGAGAATGCAGAAATTAAATCTGAGAAAACCTTTGCAACTGAAAATGTACAAGGAGCTGTGATACCAGAAACAGTTGATGAAATAAAAGGTCATAAATTCATAGCAGAAAATGATGCATATGAAATGTACTTTTTGGAGGAATCCTTATCGGTTATTTTAAGGGATAAAAACACTGGGGCCATTATGGAATCTATCGTTGAAAAAGAAGATGAAAAAAGTAACGCAACTTGGACTGCTTTCATGAAATCAGGGGTTTTGGTGCAGGTATTAAAAGGAATCAATATTGTGCCTACTACTGCAGATATTAGAAATGCAGAAAAGACAATTTCTTATTCAGAAGATGGATTTACAGCTGATATTTATTACAAAGAATATGGCATTGGACTGAGCCTTATTGTAACCCTTACAGAAGATGGATTTACAGCCTCTATACCAGATTCCTCTATCCTTGAGGAGAATGAAGAGTACAAAATTGGAGAAATCTATGTTTATCCTTTCCTTGGCAATACCCATTTAGGAGAGAGAAGTGGGTATATGTTTGTGCCTGATGGCAATGGTGCATTGATTTATTTAGAGGAAAATGAAGGAAGATTTACTTCTAACTATTCTCAATATATTTATGGAATGAACGCAGGACTGGATGAATCTTATACTTTATCCTTACTTTGGGATTACTATCAGTCAGTAAATGAAGCGGAGAAGATTATGGCGCCGGTTTTTGGTATGGTTCACACAGATACAGACATGGGGTATCTTGGAATTATAGAAAGTGGTGATTATAGTGCCAAATTAGAAGCATATCCAAACGGAGCTTATACAGCCTATAACTGGATTACTCCTAAATTTATCTACCGTCAGATCTATACCCAGCCTACTGGCAACAAAGAAGGATCTGTTGTAACGAGACAGGCAGAGAGAAACCAATTTGACATTAAGATAAATTATCGTTTTCTATCTGGAGACAATGCAAACTATACAGGACTTGCAACAAAATATAGAGAGTATTTGCTAGAAAATAACAAAATTACGAAAAAAGAAGATGATTTTAATATTAGATTGGACTTTCTAGGAACAGATAAAGAGAATTGGTTAATCTTTAAGAGAAATGTTGTAATGACTACAGTAGAAGATATTCGTACAATTTATGAAGATCTTAAAAAAGATGGTGTTACTGATATATTATCCGTTTATAAAGGATGGCAAAAAGATGGTATCAATGCCTTACCGATTACAAAGTATGAGGCAGATAGTGATCTTGGGGGAACAAAAGAACTTACGAGTCTCATTAAGGACAGTAAAGAGGCAGGAATAGATTTTTATTTGTATCAGGATGCCTTAAGAGTAAATCCAACTCTAAGTAATGCTAACTTTAATATTATGAAACAGATTACAAAGAGAGTTTATGAAGAGGATACCTATAAAGATGTATTTGAAGAAATGCGCTATTTAACACCAATGCGTTCCGGTGACAATCTGGAAAGCTCTGCAAAATCCTTTTTAAAGCAAGGAGTAGATCAAATAAGCCTTAGTGGTATATCTAATATTTTATTTACCTTTTCCAATAAAGGAAAGATTTATTCAAGAGCCAATACTGCAGATTTATATGAAGAAGTAATAAAAGAACTTGATGAAAACTTGAATTACATTATGGAAAAACCAGCTTCTTATTTGTGGAAGTACACTGATGCAATCATTGATATGCCAATTGGCACTTCTAATTTCATATTTACTGATGAAGAGGTACCATTCTTATCCATTGCATTAAAAGGAATCCTTCCTATGTATGCAGAGTATACAAATTTTGAAGCAAATAAACAAGAATCCTTTCTACGTCTAGTAGAAATGGGTGTAAATCCTTCATTCTACTTAACGTATGAAGATCCAGCGAAACTTTTATATACCAATTCATCAGATATCTATAGCTCTAAATATAGCGTATATAAAGATAGTATCGTAAATTACTATACAGCATTAAAAGAAGTACAGGATAAAACAAAGGGTTCTGTTATCGTGGATCATAAACAATATGAGAATGGCCTAACGGTGGTTACATATGATAACGGAGTCGCAATTTATGTTAATTACAATACAACAACTACAATACGTACAGAGGGACTCTCCATTGAGCCTATGTCATATAAGGTAGGTGGGGCACGATGAAAACAAGTAAAAAAAGATATGTAAGTAAATTAAAAAGAAGAGAATCCCAAATGGGATATCTATTCGTACTACCCTGGATAATTGGTGCGCTAACCTTCTTAATTGTACCGTTAATAAAATCTTTTTATTATGGGTTATGCCAGGTAAAGATTACACCTAAGGGTATGGTATTTAAGTTTGTACAGTTTCAAAATTATTCTGATATTTTTAGACTTGATCCCTTGTTTTTAGAGGATTTAACAGGATATCTTTTAAATACCTTATTATCTGTACCAGTTATTGTAGTATTTTCCTTAATCATTTCACTCTTGTTAAATGGTAAGATCAAAGGAAAAGGCATATTTAGAACCATATATTTCTTACCAGTTATTATCGTAAGTGGTCCGGTTATGTCACAATTAGCTGACCAGGGTGCAGCAAGTATACCAGCAATGAATGTAAGTGCAATATCAGCTATTCTTTATGGAGTATTACCTTACTTCTTGGTAGAACCTATAGTAAATCTATTTAACAATATGATTATGGTACTCTGGTATTCTGGAGTACAGATTCTAATCTTTTTGGCGGCTATACAAAAAATAGATACATCACTCTATGAAGCAGCAAAAATTGATGGTGGTTCAGGTTGGGAATGCTTTTGGAAAATCACGCTTCCAACCATTAAACCTATGGTTGTATTAAATGCCGTGTATACAGTTATTTTCTTATCTAACAATGAGCAAAATGTGATTATTACATCTATTTATAATGATATGTTTGCCATTAACAGAGGCTATGGTATGGCCTCAGCAAAAGCCTGGTTATATTCCGTGGTAGTTTGCTTATTGGTGGCTTTTATTGCCTTACTACTTAAGAATAAAAAAGACAATTATGTTACTGAAGTCAAACGAGAAAAGAAACGTGTTAGAAAGTTAGAAAATGAGAGAAGAAAACTAAAGAGCAGACAGATTAGAAAAGGCAAAACTTTAAAAAGGAGGTCTCGTCATGAAAATAATAAGAGATAAGGTTAATTTCGTGCCTCCTAGATTTACCAAAGAGAAATTTAAGAAAGTTTTTATGGGATCTAAAGATAGACAGGGAATAGCGCCAATGATTATTAAGTATATTCTCCTTGTTGGTATTGGATTTGTCTATCTATATCCTTTACTTTATATGATTAGTACTAGTTTAATGTCCTTGGATGATTTACTAGATGCATCGATTAAATGGATACCTTCAGGACTGTATTTGGATAATTATAAGAATGCGATCAAAGTTATGGACTTTTTCAATTCCTTAAAGGACAGTATTTTAATTGCAGGTATTCCAACTTTAATCCAGGTTTGTAGCTGTGCTGTAATTGGATATGGTTTCGCCAGATTTGAATTTAAAGGAAAGAAGTTAATGATGGGTATTCTATTATTTTCCTTTATCTTACCAACGCAGGTTACAATGATGCCAAACTATGTATTATTTACAGATTTAAAATTAGTAGGAGGTTTGAATGCATTTAACCTTCCAGCACTTTTAGGTCAGGGAATCAAATCACAAATATTTATACTTATATTTTTCCAATTCTTTAAACAAGTTCCACAGGCCTTGATTGAGGCGGCACATATAGATGGAGCAGGATACTTTAAATCATTCTTTAGAATATCCTTGCCAAGTGCAGCACCTGCTATATTAGTTGTATTTTTATTCTCTGTGGTGTGGTATTGGAATGAATCCTATCTAACTACCTTATACATTGTGGGGAATGGAACTAGCAATGCAAATAACTTAAGTACACTTGTTGTAGAACTTAAGAACTTTGAAGATATTTATGCACAATACAATCAGGGTAACCAGCAACAACTTGGTAACATCAATGAATCCATTAAGATGGCTGGAACTATGTTAAGTATCTTACCAATCTTGGTAATGTATGCTTTCCTACAAAAGTACTTTGTAGAAAGTGTAGATCGTACAGGTATTACAGGAGAATAATGGGGCATATGCAAGTAGTTTTGTTTGTCTCTATTCTAATATATGGGCTAAAACATGGGGGAATATATTGTTTAGCCCAAAAGAATAAAAGGAGGATCTTTTAAATGAGAAACATGAAGAAGGTATTAAGCGTGATTTTGGTTATAGCAATGTGCTTTAGTGTACTTACCGCTTGCCAAAGTAAAGACAATGCATCCGATAATGGAGGCTCTGCAGTAGTTGATGAAACAGACAAAACAGATGGAGGGGCAGAAGCTACTCCTGAGGTAACAGAAGAAGCTGAAAAATCTCTTCCAGCTATGACAACAGAAAACATTACATTAACTTATGCTTCTTGGGAAAATGAAGTATTAACAAAATATTTAGCTGAACAATTCATGAAAAAATATCCTAATATTACAGTTGAAGTAGTGACACTTGCATTAGACGGATATAATGATTCTTTATTAAACCTTGTAGCGACTGGGCAAATGCCAGATGCTTTCTGGATCTTAGGAGAATGTGACTTTGCTATTCAAAATGATTTACTAGGTGATATGACTGCGTACTGGGAAAATGATCCAGAAGCAGATAATGTACTTACTACAATCAATGAAGGTAAATTTGGATATTATGGTACAGACAAAAAATGGGCAACTCCTGTTAAGTTCTTCCCAGAAGTTGTTTTTGCAAACAAAACTGTTTTTGATCAATTAAACGTAGAAATGCCTTCTACAGACTGGACTTGGGAAGACATGGTTGCTTCTATTAAACAAATGACAGTGCCTGAACAAGGTATCTATGGATTTAATCAATTTAGAACAATGGTAACTTGGTATCCAGTTGCTTCAAGTGATACAGTTTGGGGAGAATTTGGTTGGGATGGAACTAAATTTGATATGACTAACTGGGCTGATGGTCTTAATACCCAAGCAGAATTAATCAATGGTAAATACCATGCACCAGCATTTGATTCAGATGAAGCTGAAGCTGCATTTGGTGATAGAACAATGTGGGCAGGTTACTCAGGTAAAATTGCTTATCAGTTCGATGCTTGGTGGACATTTAACAATTTATTTGCAACACAAGAATATCTTGATCTTGGTTTAGTTTATGTACCTTATAGCGTACCTAAAACAGAAGGAACAACTACTACACATTCTATGGGAACATTAGACTTTGGTGGAATTTCCTCTGCTACAGAATATCCAAGAGAAGCTTATGAATTATTAAAATTCATGAACTGGAATGAAGAAGGATGGCTAGCTAAAATTGATGCTTATAGTACATTATCAAATGCTGATGGAAATCCTCTTACAATGGATGCACTACCAATTACATTAAGCCAGACAGTATGGGATAAAGTAAGAACATTCTTCCCTGGTGCTGATGATTCTTATGGTAGAGGACCTTACTTTGATGCATTCCTTGAAAATTGTAAAGAACCAATTCCATATGGTGGAACTGTAATTCCTGGATTCCAAACTTTCATTGCAGAAAGCTATGCAGGAGCAGAAGACTCTGTTCTTAATGGTGGTGTGAATGCACATGATATTGCACCAGATTTAACAGAGAAGGCAAATGCTGCAAACGCAGCTGCTATGGAAGCATTCAAATAAGATTATAATCTTATGCAAATTGATATGTAAGTAATATCAAATTGCTTTCAATGGACAATGAAATAATGATATAAAAAAGGAACACACAAAAGCTTATAATCTTTTGTGTGTTCCTTTTTAAAATAGATCAAGTATAGGAGCATATATATGACTTAAAATATCGTATAACCTTGAGTTAGACACAACACTTTATTGCATTATTCTGTTATAAAACCATTCTCTATTAAAAATTCTCTAGCAACCACTGTAGGTTCCATACCTTCTTCATCTACCTTATAGTTTAAATCCACCATAACCTCATCGGTTAAAACAGCACCTAATTCTTCAATAAGAGGTATTAGCTCAGGGTATTCCTCTGCAATTTCTTCTCGCATTAATGGGATTGCATAATATGGTGGGAAGAAATTCTTATCATCTTCTAAGGTTACTAAATCAAATTTCTTTAATAATCCATCTGTAGAAAAGGCATCTACTACATCAGTTTCTTTATTAGTTAGTGCAATATATCTTGGAGAACCATCTAAACCAATGGTATCCTTAAAGGTGAAATTATAATGTTTGGTTAACCCTGGTATTCCATCGTCACGGTTTAAGAATTCTAAGGTTGTTCCAGCTTCTAACTTATCCGCAACTTTTGCCAGATCACTAATGGTGCTTAGGTTGTATTTTTCTGCAGTTTCCTTGGTTACAGCAAGAACATAAGTATTATTAAAGCCCATTTGTTTTAATACATCTATACCAAACTGCTCTTTAAAATCCGCTTTTACTGTATTATACACTTCTTCCATATCTGATATTGGTGGGTAATTTAAGGTGTCACCATATGCAGTTCCGCTATAATCAAAATAGATATCAATATCACTGGATTTTAGAGCTGAAAAACACACCTGGGTACCACCAAGATTAATTTTTCTTTCTACAGTAATGTCAGTATTTTCTTCAATCAAGTCAGAAAATATATGGCCTAAAATATGTTGCTCTGTATAATCCTTGCTACCTATTGTTATGACTTTATCTGATTGGATGCGGCCAGTAATGCTAGTATAAACTAGGACTACCACTAATAATATAGAAGTTACTGCAACAAAGGCTTTTTGATACTTTTTATTTCTTATATCTTTTTCTTTAATGTTACCTGTTTTTTGTAGACTTACAGGAGTAACCAACTTTTCAACGATACCTATAAAAAAGTCAACTAAAAGTGCCAATATACAAGCTGGGAGAGCACCTGCTAAAATCTGATTATTATTAACGGTTCTAATACCTGAGAACACCAAGAAGCCAAGACCGCCAGCCCCGATAAAAGCTGCCATGGTCATAAGTCCTACGGCTGTTACGGCTGAAATTCTAATACCCGTCATAATAACTGGTAATGCAAGAGGAATCTGTACTTTAAATAAAATCTGCCACTTTTTTAAACCAATTCCTTTGGCAGACTCAATGGTACTAGGATTAATATTTTGGATACCAGTAAAGGTATTCTTAATGATAGGTAGTAAAGAGTACAAAATAACCATAACTACCGCAGGTAGGGTACCGATACCAAGAAATGGAATAGCAAATCCAAGAAGTGCCATGCTTGGTATGGCTTGAATTACATTGGCTACACCAATGACTGGTTTGTTCAGTTTTTTAATATAACTAATTAATATACCTAGGGGAACACCAATTAATATGGCAAAACCTACGGATATTGCTGTAAGTTGAATGTGTTCTAAGGTAAGAGATAAAATTTGTTGTTTGTTTAAAATTAAATAATCTATAAATGCCATCATGTATTCATACCCTCCTGTGTGTCGATGTATTGTTCGCTTAGTGTAGTTACTAGGCTACTCTTTGTGATAAGCCCTAACAATTTACCATCCTCATCCGTAACAGGGATACTAGAAACACGATTCTCTTCAACCATGGTTAAAATATCAATAATATTATTATCTGGAGAAACTTTTATATAATCAGTTTTCATAATGGCTTTGGCCTCTTGATTTAAATCTTTTTGAGCTTGCACTTGTTTTGCGTAAATAATTCCAAGCAAGGCACCGGATTTATTGGTAACCATAAGACTGTCCACCTTAGAAGATCTCATTCGTTCTCGGCATCTTAATAAAGGTAGACTTTCACTACAAGTAACTGGTGTAGTAATCATAATATCAGAAGCTTTGATGTATTCTGGAGAAGTCCATATACGATTCTTACCAACGAAGGACTGAACAAATTCATCAGCAGGATTCTTTAAAATATTTTCTGGTGTATCAAACTGAAGGATTTTACCATCTTTCATAATGCATATTCTATCTGCAATTTTTATGGCTTCATCCATATCATGGGTAACAAAAACAATTGTCTTTTTAAATTGTGCTTGCAAATTAATGACCTCGTCTTGAAGTCCAACACGGGTAATTGGATCAAGGGCAGAAAAGGGTTCATCCATTAATATGATTTCAGGATTGGTTGCAAAAGCTCTTGCAACACCAACTCTTTGTTGTTGACCACCACTAAGTTCTGTAGGGTATCTATTCAGAAATTCATCAGGATTAAGTCCTACCATCTCCATAAGTTCCATGGTTTTGGCAGTAATTTCTGCTACATCTCTTTTTTCTGAACGAGGAATGATTTCGATATTTTCTCTTACTGTCATATGTGGAAACAATCCGGTTTGCTGGATTACATAACCCATACTTCTTCTTAAGGCAATGATATCTTTCTTATCAATTTCTTCTCCATGAATCAGTATGCGTCCAGAAGTTGGTTTTATTAAACGATTTATCATCTTTAAGGTAGTAGTTTTACCGCAACCACTTTCGCCGATAAATGCTACCAAATCACCTTTTTTTATCTGAAAGGATACGTTGTTTAAAACTTTTTTCTCCTTAAAACTCTTAGTTACATTTTCAAATACTATCACTGTATTACCTCCCTTTTTTAAGTAACAACTTTTGAAAAAATTAAGTTGTTACTAGAAACAATCCTATTATATACACAAGTTGTTGATTTTGTCAAACAAAGTTTAACATTATTATTATCTTTTTTTTAAAAAAAAACTACCAAACGGTAGTTTTCAACAATTAATTTTATATAAATTAACTTTATAAAGTGAATATATTGTGGACTAATATATGAAAGTACAACGCACTCATTAGGAAAGGGGATACATAAAAGATTTTACCCGTAATAAACTGTTTTCATCGCCTACAAAATATATAATATCATTCTCTAAAAAGGAGAGATAGGGACCTGGAGAGAGGATGAGGGAATCATTTCTCTTAATGGCTACTATAGTACTACCTGTATTATGCCAGAAATTCACATCCTGAATGGACTGATTCAGGTAAGGGGTTTCTACTGTAATTCCCAACTCATAAGGCATAAAGGGGTTAATGGAACGAAATCTATCTGTATAATCAATTAATTTAGTCAGACATTCATTAAAATAATTCAGTTCGGTGGATTGTCTTTCTACACTTTCCATGATTTCATTTTTAAGATTTTGGATGGTTTCTATTTCTGTATATTGTTTCACAAATTTAATGGCATTATCATAGGATTTAATGAACACGCCACTGCCCTTTGTGGTGTCAACAATATCTAAATCGGATAGTATTAATATGGCTCTTCTTGCAGTTTCTGAGGATACCCCGTATTGGCTGGCTATGGAAGAGCGAGCATATATTTTGTCACCAACTTTATATTGGCCATCTACAATTTTTGATGCGATATCTGTTGCAATCTTTTGGTATCTTGGATTGGTTATCTTAGTTTTTTTATCCATATGAATCTACATGCTCCTTTGGGGTCAATATTATCTAAGTGTTTAAATTTGCTTCCCACATTTTGGGCAATAAGCGAAATCTCTACTTATTGAATAACCACATGTAGGACAATGATTAATCGTATGATTACTTGCAGTATTATTATTTGCATTACTGTAATTTGCAGGTCCTTTGTAACTAGAAACAGAAGTTAGATCTTTTGGGTGTATGGTTGTATCTTTACCTTTTCGAATCATTTTACCAATAGTAGCATTTAGTTCATATACTTTCCCGCAGCAGGTTGCAGTTACATAATAATGTGTGCTCCATTTTAGTATAGGAATAAAAAAGAGAGTTAAATACGTATATGTCATAAAAATTTCGTACCTACCAAAAGAGGAGCAGTTGGAACATACGAGGGATTGCATATAATCTAACTTCTTTTTGCCTCTTGATATACCAATTATAAAAAACATAGATTCACCTCACGTTCTATTGATTAAACAGAATGAATTTGATTATAGTATAGCATACTTATCAACTATTACTTTTATTTTTTATCTGTAGTGGTATTCATTATAATACGATTAGTTGTAAATAGCTAGAGCTATTCATCTGATTCAGGGCCAAAAGGTAGATTCTAAACCGTTAGCAACTTTCAAATTTGGAAACGGAACAACAATAATCCGAAGGGAAAGTTTCAATGACGCTAGATTTATGGGGAAATGGATTGTAATCATTGAACACCATTATATAAGGGAACTGATCAGGAGACAATAAATTATTAGAAATTAAGGAAAGTTTATAGAGATTTACCTTTCAGTAATGCTGGCACTTAGTATTCGTTGACAAGGAGATATTAGGTGTTATATAATTATTTTTGATATAAAGAATGATTACGATATTTAACTCATGTATTTGTAATGAATATTCCCATCCGGAGTAATATTTTGGATGGGATTTTATAATATAAATATTAGTGAAGTAAAAATTCAAACCAATAAAAGGAACAACCATATGGGAGGCATTTATGAAATTATCTAAACTGTTAGAAAGATCAGAATACATACTAAAGCAAGGAAATACAGATATTGAGATTACAGACTTAGTGTATGATTCGAGAAAGGTTACCAAAGGTTCTGTTTTTGTTTGTATATCAGGTGCAGTATCCGACGGACACGAATATGTTAAGGATGCTATTGAAAAGGGTGCTCTTGCTATTATTACAGAAAAAGAATTAGAAACAGTGGACCAGGTTACCTTCATAAAAGTAGATAATTCACGACTAACGCTAGCAAATATGTCAGCTGCCTATTTTGATTATCCAGCAGAAAAAATAAAAACCATTGGTATTACAGGGACCAAGGGTAAGACTACCACTACTTATATGGTGCGTTCTATATTAGAAAGTGCAGGTCTTAAAACTGGTTTGATTGGTACCATTGAAACGATTATTGGTGATGAAGTAATTCCATCAGATAACACTACACCGGAATCCTATATTCTACAGAAGTATTTTGCTAAAATGGTAGAGGATAACTGTGACGTCGTGGTTATGGAAGTATCCTCTCAAGGATTAATGCTTCATAGAGTGGCAGGATTTGTTTTTGATTTGGGTATCTTTACAAATATCGAACCAGATCATATAGGACCAAATGAACATAAGGACTTTGAAGAATATTTAGCTTGTAAGGGACTGTTATTTAAGAATTGTAAGGTAGGTATTGTCAATGGGGATGATGTTAGAACTAAGGATGTTTTAAAAGGATGTACTTGCAAGGTAGAAACTTATGGTCTTAACGAAGGCAGAGACCTATTGGCAAGAGAGGTAAAGCTGTTTCAAAAGGAAGGTGTTCTTGGGGTAACCTACCAGGTGGAAGGGCTTATGAATTTTTTAGTTACTTTAAATGTGCCAGGTAAATTTAATGTATATAATTCTTTAACTGCCATTGCCATATGTAGACATTTTAATATGAAGGATGAAGTTATAAAAAGCGCACTCCTTGATGTGAAAGTAAAGGGAAGAGTAGAGCCTGTTCAAGTGTCTAATATGTTTACCGTTATGATAGACTATGCCCATAATGCCATGAGCCTTAAGAGCTTACTTACAACCATTAAAGAATATGAACCAGAGCGTTTGGTATGCTTATTTGGTTGTGGTGGAAATCGTTCTAAGATAAGAAGATTTGAAATGGGAGAGATTTCTTCTAGTCTCGCTGATTTAACAGTTGTAACATCTGATAATCCAAGAAATGAAGAGCCAGAAGACATTTTAAATGATATTATTACAGGTGTAAAAAAAGCAGATGGAGAATATATCGCTATCATTGATCGAAAAGAAGCAATCCGTTACTGCATTGAGCATGCAAAAGAAGGTGATGTGGTAATTTTAGCAGGAAAAGGCCATGAAGATTACCAAGAGATTAAAGGCGTGAAACATAAAATGGATGAGCGCCACTTAATTAGCCAGGTCTTAAAGGAATTAAAAGAGGAAGGCATAAAAGTAATCTAAAAGGAGCTATAGTATGGAAGCATTAAGTATAAAAGAAATAGCAAGTGCAGTAAATGGAAGCATTGTATCAGGTAGTGAGGAGCTAGAGATTAGTCAGGTTAATACCAATTCAAAGGCTTTTTTAGAAGGTGGACTTTTTGTCCCTATTGTTGGTGAAAGAGTGGATGGACATAATTACATACAGGACGCCTTTGCCAATGGAGCCCAGGCTTGTTTTACCCATAAAATACTAGATTACATTCCTGGGATGACCTATATCTTAGTGAATCATACTGTAGATGCACTACAAGCCCTTGGTACTTATTATAGAAATAAGTTTGACATACCAGTAATTGGAATAACTGGTAGTGTGGGTAAAACCACCACAAAAGAAATGGTAGCGGCTGCTTTAGAGACAACATATAAAGTGTTAAAGACAGAAGGAAATATGAATAGTCAGGTTGGACTTCCCCTTATGATGCTAAAGCTTGACTCTAGTCATGAAATTGCTGTCATAGAAATGGGTATGAGTGAAGAAGGAGAAATGGAGCGCCTTGCTAAGATAGCAAGGCCTGATGTTGCTGTTGTTACAAATATTGGAGTATCCCATATAGCCCAGTTAAAGACCAGAGAGAATATTCGCAAAGAAAAGCTGAATATTATCAACGAATTTAGTGAAGACTCCAAGCTTTTTATCAATGGAAATGATGCGCTTTTATATGAAATGGTTACAAATAATGACATTGAGGTTAGCGCGCTTACAAAAGAGAAATTAAATAGCTGTAAGGTGATAACCTATGGGGAAGGTAACGATTTTGATTATAGAGCTTATGAAGTGAATTTTTTAGATGAAAAAACAGATTTTAGACTTAGTATATCAGAGGATAAAAAATTAGATAATAAAAAATCAGAGGATACAATTAATTTAAATGACCTTAATAAGCATAAAGAGCTTGGGCCTACAGAAGAAGCAATTCATCTACAGGTTCTTGGAATCCACAATGTGTATAATGCGCTTGCTGCTCTCGCAGTTGCAAAACACTATCAGATACCTGTGTCTATTGCGAAAGAAGGATTGAGAAATTATCAACCCATTGCCATGAGAGGGCAGATTCTTTTAGCGGGTGGAATAAAGATTATAGATGATTCTTACAATGCCAGTCCAGATTCAATGAAGAGTGGCATAGAAGTGTTAAAGAGTCTAGGTGAAGTCAAAAGAAAATTTGCAGTTTTAGCAGATATCAAAGAACTTGGGGATATCTCAAAACAAAGTCATTATGAAGTAGGTGAATTTCTTGTGAATCAGCCAATTGAGGGCGTGATTACCATAGGAGAAGAAGCCAAAGAAATAGGGAGAGCCCTAAAGGATCATCAATCAGGTGTAAATGTCGATTCATTTTCAAATAATGAAGAGGCGCTAACTTTCTTATTAGAAAATTTAAAGCCAGGAGATGGATTATTGGTAAAAGGTTCAAGAGGTATGAAAACGGATGAGATCGTAAAGGGATTAACTACAGGCAGGTGATTTAAATGGCAATAAAATATGCGGATATTATTATAGATATTTCCCATGAAAATCTGGATAAAACTTATCAATATAGGATACCAGAGGATTATTTGCTGACGGCGGTTGTCGGTGCAAGAGTCCTTGTTCCTTTTGGAAAGGGAAATCGACTGATCAAAGGGTATATAGTAGATGTAACTGACATACCCAAGTGGAATATAGAATCTATAAAGTCCATAAACAGTGTACTAGAAGACGCACTGTTAATTGAAAGCCAATTGATTCATCTGGCATATTGGATCAAAGAAAATTTTGGTTCCACCATGAATGACGCATTAAAAACGGTAATTCCAATTAAGAAATCTGTTCAGCACAAAGAACAAAAGAGTATTGAATTACTATATACAAAGGAAGAAACAATAGAATTTATTGCATTGTCAAAGCGTAAGAATAATAAAGCTAGAGTAAGGCTTTTAGAAGAATTGATTAAACTAAAAGAGATGGATTTAGATTTTGCCATTACAAAATTAAATATTCCACGCACTACCATAAAGGATCTTGAGAAATTAGGGGTTATCACAACTAGAGTTGAAAAACTATACAGAAATCCTGTAAAGTTTATGGAAACCAAAAAAGAACGAGTGACCCTTCGTAAAGAACAGCTTACGATTGTAGAATCAATCGTTAAGGATTATGTTAACAACCTTAGGAAAACCTATTTGATACATGGTGTGACTGGTAGCGGTAAAACAGAAGTATATTTAGATATAATTGAAGCTGTTATTGCAAAAGGAAAGCAAGTCATTATGCTGATACCAGAAATTGCCCTTACCTTTCAGACAGTGATGCGTTTTTATGAGAGATTTGGTAATAGAATTTCTATATTAAATTCTAAAATGTCTGGTGGGGAACGGTATGATCAGTATCTTCGTGCAAAAGATGGAGATATTGATATTATGATTGGCCCAAGATCTGCTTTGTTTACACCTTTTCTAAATTTGGGGCTTATTATTATAGATGAGGAACACGAGGGAAGCTATAAAAGTGAAAACCCACCCAAATACCATACCAGAGAAGTGGCGGTAAAAAGAGGAGAATTAAGCGGGGCAAGTGTTATACTTGGTTCTGCAACTCCAAGCTTAGAGGCATATACAAAAGCGTTAAAGGGTGAATATGAATTATTTACACTAACAGATCGAGGCAATGCTCGCATGCCTAAAGTTTATATAGAGGATTTACGAGAAGAACTAAAGAATAAAAACAGGTCTGTGTTTAGCCGAAGACTAAAAGCTCTTATGGAAGATAGGTTACAGAAAAATGAACAGATTATGTTATTTATCAATCGCAGAGGCTATGCAGGGTTTATATCCTGTAGAAGTTGTGGGATAGCTTTAAAATGCGCCCACTGTGATGTATCTCTTACTTCCCATAATAATGGTAAATTAATATGTCATTATTGTGGGCATGAAGAAAATCATCCCTCCACCTGCCCAAGTTGTGGCTCTAAGTATATCGCGGCTTTTGGCACAGGAACCCAAAAGATTGAAGAAATGGTTAAAAAAGAGTTTCCAAGGGCAAAAGTGCTGCGTATGGACACAGATACGACCAAATCAAAAGGTGGTCATGAGGCCATTCTTCAAAAATTTTACGATAAAGAAGCGGATATACTAATAGGTACCCAAATGATAGTAAAAGGTCATGACTTTCCAAGTGTTACTTTGGTGGGTATCATTGCCGCAGATCTTTCCTTATATTCTTCTGATTACAGGGCAAGTGAGAGAACTTTTCAATTACTTACCCAGGCTGCAGGAAGGGCTGGAAGAGGAGCATTAGAAGGAGAAGTAGTTATTCAAACCTATCAACCAGAACATTATAGCATTGTAGCTGCAAGTGAAGGCAATTATGAGAGCTTTTATAAACAAGAAATGAATTACAGAAATCTACTTATGTATCCGCCGACGTCTCATGTTTTGGCTATTTTAATTGCATCTAAAGAGGAAGAAAAAGCGAAAAAATGTGCATTATTGTTGGAAGGTGCAATAAAAGAGTGGTATAATAGGGAGGAAGATGATCTAAAGATCATTGGACCTGCTCCTGCTGTATTAGCAAAAGCCAATGATATCTATAGATTTATGTTATACATTAAGAAAACTGAATACGATGGGTTAATAGAACTGAAAAATTTTCTAGAGGGATATATCAAATTCTCAGATCACTTTGCTGGTTGTCATACATCCTTTGATTTTAATCCAATGAATAGTTATTAAGTGATGTTTACTAGATAAATTCAGCATTTCGTGTATCGTATTATTGTGTTTTAAATGAATTTATCAAGTGTAATAGAGAATTTTGACTGGGAAGGTTGAAGTATAAATTGTTACACTACCAAATTATAATAGAAAGCAGGTACAAATATGGCCATTAGAAATATACGTGTAATAGGTGATTCCATTCTTACAAAACGTGCAAAAGAAGTTACGCAGATGACACCAAAAATTAAAGTTTTAATAAAGGATATGTTAGATACCATGTATGACGCAGCAGGTGTTGGTCTTGCCGCACCTCAGATTGGTATCTTAAAAAGAATTGTAGTAATTGATGTATCACCAGAAGGTGACAGTCCAATTATATTAATTAATCCAGAAATAATTGAGGTTGAAGGAGAACAGACTGGGGAAGAAGGGTGTCTTAGTGTGCCTGGTAAATCTGGAGTGGTTACTAGACCAAATTATGCGAAAGTAAAAGCCTTGAATGAAAATATGGAAGAGTTTATAGTGGATGGAAGTGAATTACTTGCAAGAGCTTTCTGTCATGAAATTGATCATCTAAACGGTGAATTATACGTGGATAAAGTAATTGGAGATCTCCATTCCAATGAACAAGACGAAGAATAAAGTGATATCCACTTTTAGCAGGAGGAAATGAATGAATATAGTATTTATGGGATCACCGGATATAGCGGCGGTTGTATTAAAAGATTTAATTGATTCAAAGCATAAAATACTAGCTGTGGTAACACAGCCAGACAAACCAAAGGGTAGAGGGAAACAAGTACAATTTACACCAGTAAAAGAACTTTCATTGCAATATGATATACCTGTTTATCAGCCCTTTAAAGTAAGAGAAGAAGAATTTATGCAAACCCTAAAGGAAATTAATCCAGATGCCATTGTTGTGGCTGCATTTGGTCAAATCCTTCCAAAAGAACTACTTGAGATGCCTAAATATGGCTGCATCAATGTCCACGCCTCCTTGTTACCGAAATACAGAGGTGCTGCACCGATTCAATGGTCTATTATAGATGGTGAAGAATTTACTGGTATTACAATTATGCATATGGATGCAGGCATAGACACTGGGGATATGATTATGAAGGATAAGGTGCTTATTGATAAAAAAGAGACCCTTGGAAGTCTTCATGATAAATTAGCCATCAGTGGTGGTAAACTTCTTCTGCGTGCCTTAGAAGAAATTGAAAATGGCACTGCTCCTAGAGAAAAGCAAAAAGATGAAGATTCTAATTATGCCGTGATTCTTAAGAAAGAAATGGGGCATATTGATTATAAACAATCTGCTGTTCAAATTGAAAGATTAATCAGAGGATTGAATCCATGGCCAAGTGCATATAGTTATCTGGAAGGTAAAACTTTAAAAATATGGGATAGTGATGCATTGCCACAAGAAGGTAAATCATCAATGCCTGTTGGTGCCATAATAGGGGTAACAAAAGACGCTATATTAGTACAAACAGGTGAAGGTATTCTTGCAATTAAAGAACTTCAGTTAGAGGGTAAGAAGAGAATGACAAGTGAAGCATTTTTAAGAGGATATTCCCTAAGTCAAGGGTTACTATTAAACTAATTATTTTAAATTTCGCAATAATAAGTTACATCTAGTTGATCAATTTTAAACGCATTGTGCGAGATAGGAGTATACTATGTTTTATCCATATTATTTTGATCCCACTTATATTTTGGTTTTTATAGGAGCCATACTTTCCTTAATGGCTTCTGCAAGAGTAAAATCAACCTTTGCAAAGTATTCAAAAGTTAGAAGTTTGTCTGGTATGACAGGTGCCCAGGCAGCTGAACGTATTCTACAATCAGCAGGGATTTATGATGTTTCCATACAACATGTTTCTGGAAATCTGACAGATCACTACGACCCAAGAAATAAAACATTAAGTTTATCAGATAGTGTATATAATCAAACTTCAGTGGCAGCAGTTGGTGTTGCAGCCCATGAATGTGGTCATGCCATACAGCATGATAAGAATTATGTGCCACTAAAACTTAGGGCGGCTATACTTCCGGTAGCTAATATTGGGGCTAGCATTTCCTGGCCTTTGATTATTTTAGGAATTATATTAGGTTATTCTCAGAGTTTAATCTATCTAGGTATTATATTATTTTCCTTTGCTGTATTATTTCAGTTAGTTACCTTGCCTGTTGAATTTAATGCTTCTAGTAGAGCAGTAAGAATTTTAAATGATAGCGGTATTTTATACGGAGATGAAATAGATCAAACGAAGAAAGTATTAGGAGCTGCCGCCCTTACTTATGTAGCAGGAGCAGCGGCCTCCATTCTTCAGTTATTAAGACTTCTTATATTATTTGGAGGAAGAGACCGTGACTGATCAAGTGCAATCTGTTAACACTAGGGGGATTGCTTTAAAAATATTAAATGATGTAAATCAAAATGGCAATTTCAGCCATACAGTTATGAACAAGACTTTAAATCAACATCAGAGTTTAAGTAAGCAAGATAGGGCATTTATCACAAGAATATGTGAAGGTACCTTAGAAAGAATGATTACCCTAGATTATGTAATGAATCAATATTCAACTATAAAGGTAAATAAGATGAAGCCTCTCATACGTAATCTCCTTAGAATGAGCCTTTATCAAATTATGTATATGAGTCAGGTGCCGGATTCGGCAGTTTGCAATGAGGCCGTTAAGTTGGCTAAGTCCAAGGGATTTTCAAATCTTAGTGGATTTGTGAATGGGGTTCTAAGAAATATTACAAGAGAAAAAGAGGCAATTGCTTATCCACTAGAGAAAGATAATAAATTAAAGTATTTAAGTGTTACCTACTCTATGCCTGAGTGGATCCTAAAGGTCTGGCTTGAAAAATATGAATATGCGGTAGTAAAAGAGATGCTTGTTGCCTTTCTAAAAGAAAAAGAAACAACAATTCGTTGTAATATCAGTAAGATAACGATAGATGAATTAGAGACAAATCTTATGAAGGAACAAGTTAAGGTTTCTTCTGGTAGTTATTTTACACAAGCTCTAAAGATTAGAGAATATAATTATTTATCCCAGTTGGAATCCTTTCAAAAGGGTGAATTTTTGGTACAAGATGAAAGTTCTATGATAGTTGGTGCAGTTTCAGGGGCAAAATCAGGAGATTATGTGATTGATGTTTGCAGTGCACCAGGTGGAAAGGCTCTTCATATTGCAGACCAACTAAAGGGCACAGGGTTTGTGGATGCAAGGGACCTTACTTTATATAAGGTAGGGCTGATCAATGAAAATATAGTTAGAACTGGATTTAAGAATATAAAAGCCAGAGTTTTTGATGCTTTGGTTTTAGATAAAGATAGTGTGGAAAAAGCAGATATTGTAGTTGCAGACCTGCCTTGTTCAGGACTTGGTGTTATAGGTAAAAAACCTGACATAAAATATAATATGACACCAGATAAGCAAAGAGATTTGGTTAAGTTACAAAGAGAAATACTAGCTGTTGTCCAAAACTACGTAAAACCCGGAGGTGTTTTACTATATAGTACCTGTACCATAAATGATGAAGAAAACATCTCAAATGCCATGTGGTTTGCAAAGGAATTTGGATATGCTTTTGAAAATATGGATGAATACCTGCCACAAAACTTAAGAAGTGAGACCACAAAAAATGGTTATATCCAATGTATACCCGGTTTACACGAGTTAGACGGTTTTTTTGTGGCTAGGCTAAGAAGAATAAGTTAACCTAATGAAGAAAGCCATCCAATTTGGTAGGCGGTGGATTTGGAAATTCTTGTATTTACTTAGATGATTGCTGCATGTTTAGCGGTATAGCTACGGAATAGTTATGTGGATGGAGCAAAGCGGTATGTGAATATCTGCTTTGGAGTTAGTGTCACCTAGTATGAAGTGACATACAGTAGGAGAAAGTTTAAGAATGATAAAAACAGATATAAAGTCCTTAGATTTAAATGGATTAGAAGAATTCCTTGTCACTATGGGAGAAAAAAAATACCGAGCCAGGCAATTATATGAATGGCTGCATGTGAAACTTGCGAAAGATTTTGAAGAAATGAGTAACTTACCTAAGTCCTTAAAGAGTCAATTGGAAGAAGTTTGTTTTATTTCTAATCTTAGGGTTTTGGATAAATTAGAATCTACGGGCGGTGAAACCAGCAAGTTTTTATTTGGGTTATCTGATGGTAGGGTTCTTGAAAGTGTACTTATGAAATATCACCATGGTAACAGTGTGTGTATATCTTCTCAAGTAGGGTGTAAAATGGGCTGTAAGTTTTGTGCCTCCACCATCGGTGGATTTGAGCGTAACTTAACGCCTGCTGAAATGCTTGATCAGATATATAGTATTCAAAGAATATCAGGTGAACGAGTTTCTAATGTAGTTGTAATGGGAACTGGTGAACCATTAGATAACTATGATAATTTGCTGAAATTTATTAAGATACTTACAGACGAGAATGGACTAAATATTAGCCAGAGAAATATAACTGTTTCTACCTGTGGACTTACGAAAAAGATACGAGAACTAGCAGAGGAAAAATTACAAATTACCCTTGCCCTTTCTCTTCATGCACCCAATGATTCGGTAAGAAAGGAATTAATGCCGGTAGCTACCACATTTGCATATGATACAGTACTTGATGCCTGTAAATATTATTATGAAAAAACAGGTCGAAGGATTACCTTCGAATACAGTATGGTAGAGGGTCTCAATGATCATGAGAGTCATGCAAAAGAACTTGCAAAACGCATAAAAGGTATGAATTGTCATATAAATCTGATTCCTGTAAACCCTATCAAGGAAAGAAATTATAGACAATCTGGTGCTAAAAATATTCAAAATTTTAAAAATATACTTGAAAAATACGGAATAAATGTTACTATTAGAAGAGAAATGGGTACGGATATAAATGCGGCCTGCGGCCAATTAAGAAAGAGTTATATGGATAATTCTACAATTTTGGAATAGTTATATGGAGGATTCTATAAATAGGTATTGTTATATAGATAATTCTACAAATAAAGTATTAGGTTTTATCATAGCAGGTTGTTAAGGAGGTGCAATGATGAAAGCATATTCAATTACAGATATCGGGCAAACTAGACATATGAATCAGGATTATGTATATTGCGAGGAAACTAACGTTGGTTCACTTCCAAATTTATTTATTGTTGCAGATGGTATGGGAGGTCACAATGCAGGTGACTATGCCTCAAGATTTTGTGTTGAAGCATTTGTTCAAAGAATAAAGAAGGAACATGAATTAAACAAAGCAAATGATGCCATATATGGAAAGACACCCATTGGAATCATATCGGATGCTTTACAACATGCAAATCATTTATTGATAGAAGAGGCAAGTTCCAAAGAAGAACTCCAAGGGATGGGTACAACATTTGTAGTAGCCTCAATTTATGATGCATTTATGTACGTGGCCAATGTTGGAGATAGTAGACTCTATGTCATAAAGGATAATATGGAGCAAATCACAAGTGACCATTCTCTGATTCAAGAGATGGTAAGAAATGGTGAACTTGATCCAGAAGAAGCAAAAAACAATCCGAACAAAAACATTATTACAAGAGCCATTGGAGCCAATGCCAAGGTGGTTCCGGATTACTTTGAAATAGAATTACAAAAGGGCGATCTAATTCTTATGTGTTCTGACGGATTAACGAATATGTTAGAGGATGAGGAAATTTTAAGCATAGTAAAAGGCTCATCAGGTGATTTATTTGCAGCTGTAAAGAACCTGGTAGAAGCAGCCAATGCCAATGGTGGAAAAGATAATATTTCAATCATAATAATAGAAAGTTAGAGAGGTGAGAAAGAATGTTAAAACCGGGAATGTTTATCAGTGACCGTTATGAAATAATTGACAAAGTTGGTTCGGGAGGAATGGCAGATGTTTATAAAGCAAGGTGCCATAGACTGAATCGTTTCGTTGCAATTAAAGTTTTAAAGTCTGAATTTAGTGATGATAAAAACTTTGTAAAAAAATTCAGGGGGGAAGCCCAGTCTGCAGCAGGCTTATCCCATCCTAATATTGTAAATGTTTATGATGTTGGCGATGATGAAGGCTTACATTACATTGTTATGGAATTGGTAGAGGGAATTACTCTTAAAAGTTTTATAGAACGTAAAGGTAGACTAGAAACAAAAGAAGCAGTAGGAATAGGTATTCAAATTGCTATGGGCATGGAGGCTGCTCATACGAATCATATTGTACACAGAGATATAAAGCCTCAGAACATAATCATTTCGAAAGAAGGAAAAGTAAAAGTAACTGATTTTGGAATTGCTAAGGCAACCAATTCTAACACCATTACATCCAATGCAATGGGTTCTGTTCATTATTTATCTCCTGAACAGGCAAGAGGTGGATATAGTGATGAAAAAAGTGATATTTATTCTTTGGGCGTGACCCTATATGAAATGTTATCAGGACAGGTACCTTTTGCTGGAGACAACACTGTATCAGTCGCTTTGCTACACATTCAAGGGGAAGCTACACCTTTAAGAGAGTTAGAACCAACCATACCAATTAGTGTGGAAAAAATAGTGAATAAGTGTATGCAGAAAAAGCCTGAGAGAAGATATTTAAGCGCATCAGAGTTAATTGCTGATTTAAAACGCTCCATTTCAAATCCAAATGGTGATTTTGTAGTGATATCCCAACCTATGGTAAGTGACTCACCTACTATTACATTTTCAGAAGATGAAGTGTCACATATTAATCAAGCAGCCATGATGGGTAACAAATATGACAAAGGCAGGGATGCCCTAAATACAGATGCAAGAAGACGTTCCTTAAATGAAACAGAGGATATAACAGAGGATGAAGAAGATTTCGACAAAGTCGATCCAAGAGTTGAAAAGTTTGTAATTATTGGCTCTATAGCAGCAGGTGTGATTTTAGTTATATTAATCATCTTTTTTGTTGTGAATATATTAAATCTCTTCCCTGGTTCTGGAAAAGATACACAAACAACTCCTGAGGTTACTATGGAACCTTCGCCAACACCTACCACAGAGGTGGTGGAAACAATCTCTGTTCCTACAGTAGTAGGTTTGTTATCAGAAGATGCCCAAACTACATTGTATGCCAAATCAAAAGATCTTAAAATAGAATTTGATGAAGCTTCCTCGGATGAATATAAAGTGGGAATGGTAATGGAACAATATCCATCTGCTGGAACAGAAATTGAATCCACAGGTAATGTAAAATTAATTATTAGTACAGGCCCTGAATCCTTTAAAATACCTAATGTATATAATTTGACAGATAGTCAAGCTGTTACAATGCTTGAAGAAGCTGAACTTAAGGTATTACATGATTATGCATTTAGTGATGAAATTGAAGAAGGAAGAGTAATTTCTACTGATCCTGCAAGAGAAACCTTTGTAGTAAGTGGTGATACAGTAACAGTTTTAGTGAGCAATGGGCCAGAACAAAGCAATGCCATAGTACCAGAATTAAAAGGATTTACAGAAGAAGTTGCAACAGGCAAATTACAAGAGAATGGACTTAAGGTTGGCGATGTAACTTCTGGATATTCGAATACCTATGGAGTTGGAACTGTAATGGGTCAAAGCCAAGCAGCAGGCGCAGAAGTTCCAAAGGATAGTACAATTGATATTCAGATAAGCTTAGGACCAGAACCTACACAGGCACCAACAGAATATGAAGGCCATGTTACGATCAATGAAAATCCATTTGAATATCCAGGGGATAGTGGAATTGTGATGATTGATCTAAAACAAGATGGTAATATTACGACACAATCTAAAGAAATAATGTCTTATGATGACTTCCCTTTGGCTATGGAACTTAGTAGTAAGAGTGGGTCTAATGGTACCATTATTATGTATATTGGCAGGGAAGTAGAAGAATATGAAGATGGTGTTGTTTCAGAAAATGGTGTATTTATCAAGTACGAGCAATATGAAACCACTTGGAATGTTACATTTACGCCGGTAGGTGATTGATGACAGGCAAAATTATAAAAGGAATCGCTGGATTTTATTATGTTTATGTGGAAGAACTAGGACTTGTTGAGTGTAAAGCAAAAGGTATTTTTAGAAATCAAAAAGTAAAACCTTTAGTTGGAGACAATGTAATCATAGATATCCTAGATGAAGAAACGAAAAAAGGAAATATAACCTCACTGTTAGGGCGGAGTAATGAATTAATCCGCCCTGCAGTGGCTAATGTTGATCAAGCCATTATTATTTTTGCAGCAGCAAAGCCTACACCTAATTTGAATTTATTAGATCGCTTTTTAATTCTTATGCAGGAACAGCAAGTTGATACTATCGTATGCTTTAACAAGTCCGATATTGCTGAGGAAAAGGAATTAGAACTTTTGGAAAAGACGTACAAGAATTGTGGCTATAAAACGCTGATGACGAGTACTTATTCAGAAGATGGTATGGAGCTATTAAAGAATCTATTAGATGGAAAAACATCAGTATTGGCTGGGCCTTCTGGGGTAGGTAAGTCCTCTATAGTGAATAAGATTTACCCAACTGCCAGTATGGAAACTGGGGCGATTAGTACAAAGATTGAGCGTGGAAAACATACTACAAGACATTCAGAACTGATCTATATTGGGAAAGATACTTATGTATGTGATACGCCAGGATTTAGTTCTTTGTACCTCCTTCAGATGGAAAAAGAAGAATTAAAGAATTACTTTCCAGAATTTACTGCGTATGAAGACTATTGCCGCTTCAATGGATGTCAACATCTGAATGAACCGAATTGTAAGGTAAAAGAAGCATTAGAAGAAGGGAAAATAAGCCCCATTCGTTATGAAAATTATAAATTGTTATATGAAGAATTAAAAAACCAAAAGAAATATTAAGGAGAAAACAAATGATAAAGTTAGCACCCTCCATACTAGCAGCGGATTTTGCCAAATTGGGAGATAATATAAAACAGGTAGAAGAGGCAAATGCTGATTACCTTCACATTGATGTAATGGATGGTAGTTTTGTGCCAAGTATATCATTTGGAGCTCCAGTTATATCATCCATTAGAAAGACAAGCAAGCTTGTTTTTGATGTGCATTTGATGGTGGAGGAGCCAATTCGTTTTGTAGAGGATATGAAAGCTGCTGGAGCAGATATACTAACTGTTCATGTAGAGGCATGTAAACATTTAAATAGAACATTAACGAAGATAAAAGAAATGGGTATGAAAGCAGGCGTTTCTTTAAATCCAACTACACCTTTATCTGCTCTAGATTACTGTTTAGAGGACGTAGATATGGTGCTGATTATGAGTGTAAACCCAGGCTATGGTGGACAATCTTATTTACCCCTTGCTACAGAAAAGATCAAAGCTTTAAAGCAGTTAATCGATCGTAAAGGTAAGAATATTGATATCCAGGTGGATGGTGGTGTTTCCTGTGCCAATGTATCAGAAGTGATAGAAGCGGGTGCCAATATCATTGTGGCAGGAAGTGCAGTTTTTGGGGGAGATATTTCAAAAAATGTTAATGGATTTAAAGAAATATTTGCTTTATATAATAAATAAATGCTCCTTCCTTTGGGATGAACGAGAAAAAGGGGTTTATTTACATCGATTTATTGTTTATATGAAGAAATAAATCCTTCACGAAAGAAAGCAGGTAAGGATGAATGTACTATTATTGACAGGTGGAAGGGTATCTATTCCCTTTGCAACAGAATATATAAAAGACCTAAAGTATGACAAAGTAATAGCAGTAGACAGTGGTTTGATGTATGCCAAGGAATTGA
>JBKEAO010000177.1:0-2238 GCA_047972335.1 Anaerocolumna sp.
TCCGAGGCGCCGTTAGTGAATTTAAAGAGTGGGTTCTAAAGTAAGGTTACATTAGGAGCGAGTTTATAGATGAGGAAGATGGAAAAATTTTAGAATCATTACGAAACTATAATTGAACTTAAATTGATATGAGCCATTATCAATTCTTATATTATGATGAAATATTAAAAATTTTTTTGTGAAAAACATAACAGATACCACAGGTAGAGAAATCGCAAGAACGTCCATAAACACAGGTGCTTTTACGATTTTATTTCCAAACTTGAGATTACACAAAGCAGATAATAAAATGTTAGAAAGCTACCTCAGACCAATAGAAAGTTATTATATTTGATTAAATTATCCGTTGGATAATAACTGCATAATTATTCAATTGAGATATTATTTCTTAACTTCGACAGTTGCAAGATTAAAAAGAGGTTACAAATGTCTGAATTCGCTATTGGTGATCTTTTTTCTATTTTAGTTTGTTGTATGGAATCTTATACTGAAATTATAGGGTTACATTTCTAGTAAAAGTGACGATATAATGATATAATAAGAAAAATTTATTTCATATTGCAAAAGGAGTTGCAAGCAGTTATCAAGGAGGAAAACGGATGAAATTAGGAGAAGCGATACCACAATATCAAGCATATCGAAATCAGTTACAGAATACGCAGAACAATATTTATAACAAATTAAAGGAAGCAAAAGATAAGGCCCATAATACCGGAAGCGAAGAGTGGACGCAAAAAGCAGCAGAACTTCAGCTTTCCTTTGATGAGGTAAGGGAAGAATTTGAGCAGTATGATGATGTATTAAACGGATTAAAAGAACAGTGGTCGAATGCTGCTAATATTGAGGCAAATAAGGCGTTGACAGACCCAGAAACAGGGTTTGGTGCAACCATGGGGAAAATAATGACTACCGTTGCAAGAATGTGCGCAGGAGATAAAGTACCCTATTCTGATGAAAAGAAATTGATGGAATATGATGGAGAAATGTATGCAAAGGCAAAACAAGCACAAATGACTATGGCGGCCATGAAGAAACATCAGAAAGAATATGATTCACTTTGGGATAAAGAAGGTGGAGAATATGATCCAGAAGGGGTAGCGGATGATACAGAAGCGCAAGGTGAATTGCCAGAAATACAAGCAGAAGAGATACAGACAGAAGAAATAAGTACTGAGATATCTGTATAGACAAGATGAAACATATTTCAAGGTATTTTATCAGGGAAATCTTGATATGTGAGTGATTTTCTGACGTTTGCGGATTTTTTCTTTGATGGTTTTATTGCAGATATATTTGATTACGGCTTATTATCCAGATAGTAGTCAATGGGAGACGGATTTAAAAACAAGAAAGGGAAGATAACTATGTTATGCATGGCATGTGGCGAGAAAGCAGATAAAGATTTTACAACTGATGTTGTAAAGCGTCTAGAAGATATTGTTGAGCGAGCAAAGAAGTTGATGCAGGAAAATTCAATTATTGATTATAATAAAGTGGCTTAATTGATATTGAAGCCCGATTTTATACGCAGAACTTCAGCTTTCCTCTGATGAGGTAGGGGAGAATTTGAGCAGTATGATGGTGAGATGTATGCAAAGGAAAAACAAGTACAAATGACTATGGCAGCCATGAAAAAACATCAGAAAGAATATGATTGACTTTGGGATAAGGAAGGTGGAGAATATAACCCAGAAGAGGTAGCGGATGATACAGAAGCACAAGGAGCATAAACGAACATGCAGGTAGAGTTGGAATATTTTAAGGTAGGGAAAACATTTGGAGGAAATCAGAATGAGCTTTCCAGTTTTACAATGAGAATGGGTGGTTGTGCTTCGGTAACGGCTTGTGATCTTTGTATATATATGTCGTTGTTTCAGGATAACGCTAAATTGTATCCCTATGACAATAAAAAGCTGACGGCTATAGATTATAATACATTTAACTTAGCTATGAAACCTTATCTTAGACCACGGTTTGGGGGGATTAATACACTTACATTGTATGTGGAGGGAATTCGTAAATATCTAAGCAAAGTAGAGGAGGACAGTCTGGAAATCGCAGAATTTTCAGGCAGCAACTCACTGGAAAATGCCATGACACAAGTGAAACAAACGATTGGTCAAGGAATTCCCATTCCGTTTTTACTGTTGAGACACCGAAATGTCAAATTCAAACAATTGGTGTGGCATTGGTTTTTAATCGTTGGTTATGAAGAATGTGAAAATGATTTATATGTAA
>JBKEAO010000129.1:0-9738 GCA_047972335.1 Anaerocolumna sp.
AAAGTGATAAAGAAGTGTAAGTATCACAAGGGGTATTACAGTTGTAATCGTTATAACAATCACCACAAGTAGAAATCCAGCAAATAACAAGCTACCCGGATTTTTATTCGTTATTTTTCTTAACATTTTCTCTGTGCCATGAATTAGATTCCCAATGAATCGAATGGGGTGGGGTAAATGATAAGGATCCCCTACTATGAGATCTAGAATAAACCCAACTAATATGGCTAACGGTGTGTAATATAACATACTCTTACTCCTTAACTAAAAAATCTTCCTCTTAAAAATTTGTGGTCTATGTAAATGGTCATAAACCACTACGTTACTTGTTCATAACCTATATCCTTACGTGGTTTTGAATATGGACTTAAACTCCTACTAAAACAAGCAAAACTTACTTTCACTTATTCAAGTGGATGACTTCCTTGATTAGGTTAAATGCTCATAAGCAGTGACTGAAATATCCTCAAAAGTACTTCCCTCTAAATAAATATTGCATGCCATTTCAAGTAGTGGAAACAAAAAAGCAGTGCCACTACCTTCACCTAATGCCAAATTACCATGAATGATAGGAGATAACCCTAGCTCCTTCATAATATATTGACAAGCCGGTTCCAGACTTATATGAGAGGGAATCATGTAATGGATTGCATCCTTTTGTATTCTTACTGCCAAAAGTGCCGCTACAGAGGAGATAAACCCATCAATAATAATAGGTATCTGATAAAGCATTCCACCTAAAAATATTCCTGTTAAACCTGCTATATCATATCCACCTAGCCTTCTAAGAACATCAAGGGGATTGTTAGGATCTGGCCCATTGATTAAAATTGCCTTTTCAATAATGCTAACCTTGTGAGCAATTCCGTCTACAGTAAGGCCTGCACCTTTACCTGTCACTTCTTTTGGAGGTAAATTTAATAATACACTTGTAATAGCACTACTGGTTGTTGTATTTCCAATGCCCATCTCACCTGTTCCTATGATATCATAACCTTCATCTTTTAATTCCTTTACCAACTCCATGCCTATATGAATTGCCTTTATAACCTGTTCCTTATCCATTGCAGGACCTTTGGCTATATTCCCCGTACCATAGGAAACTTTTCTATTTAGAACAGAAGGATCGTCTATATCTTGATGAATGCCTATATCTACTGGTATTACTTTTGCCCCTAAAGCATTGGCTAAGGTATTGATATTTCCTTTGCCCTTTCCAATATTTAAGGTAACCGCTGTGGTTACGTAGGAATCCGTTTGGGTTACCTTTTCCTCAACCACTCCATTATCACTACACATAACCACAATTGCTTTTTTATGTAGACTTATATTGGCACTTCCCCTCATGCCAGCAATCTGTACCAGAATGTCCTCAAAGGTCCCCAAGCTTTTAAGTGGTTTGGCAAGTCTATCCCAGTTACTTCTACATAAGTCCATAGCTTTTATATCTATGGGTTTAACTTTTGAACACATATTCCTTAATTTTTTTAATTCAGACTCCATTTTTCCTCCCTATGCATTCCCTAATCTAGCTTTAGGTGCCGCCACAAATAAATACTGCTATCCTTTACCACTACCTTTTCCTGAGACTATAAAAATAGGGTTTTGTCCCATTAGCATATGATACGATCCTATCTCTTTGGTTTTTGCTATAAAGGCTTGGACGATTTCTACATCACAAAAGAAATACTCTTTCATAATATCTAAGGCTTCCATAAGGGTTTCAAGAGTTATTGCATTTATCACTATGAAAATGTTTTTATTTTTATCTAATAATACTTCTATAATACTACGTAGATTTCCTCTACTTCCACCAATAAAGGCGCAATCAGGGGTTTCTAAATCCATAATACATGCAGGGGCACTTCCATGACATATCGTCACATTATCAAGTCCGAACTTTTCCACGTTACTTTGAATCAATTCTACTGCCTCTGCTTTTTCTTCGATGGCATATACTCTTCCCCTATCACAAAGCATGGCTGCTTCTACTGAAATAGAACCAGTACCTGCCCCAATATCATACATTATGGCATTTTCCTTCAGATAAAGTTTACTAATTGAAATAGCCCTGATTTCACTTTTTGTCATAGGGACATTTCCTCTCATAAACTCATCATCTTTTATACCAATCTTAAACTCTTTTTTATATTTTTCATTTATAATAAGCATTACACTTAAGGATGAAAATTCTTTACTATAAAAATCTTTTGGATATCCTTTTGCAATGTTTTCTTCAAGATAAGATAAATTTTCACCAATATAAATTATTACATCTTCTAAACCTGCTTGCATCAAATCCTTACATACAGAAGCCACATTACCTTGGGTTAGTAAAAAGGTTTTATAATGCTCTGCTACCGCCTTAACCACATTGCTTTTACGTCCATGAATACTTAAAACAAATGCATCTTCCCAAGAGATACCAATTTTAGCACTAAAATAAGAAAGAGAGGATATCCCTGGAATGGTTCTCACCTGATAGTTGGTAAGTAAGGGTCTTAGAGAATTGGCTCCACTATAAAATCCTGTGTCCCCAGAAAAAAGCACAGCAAATCGACTACATTCACTCTGCTCAATAAACTCTGCAATTTTTCTGCTTTCAATTAAAACTTTTTTGGTGACTGTTGCTTGTACACCTTCTAGTATACGCTTGGCACCTATTAGAATTTGGGCCTCCTCTATTGCTTTCTTACCCTCCATCGTTAAGGTATTCAGATTCCCCATTCCAATACCTATTAATACAACCTCTTTCATAGTCACACCCTTTCTTGCAATATTTGAAAGATCTCTGTTAATGTAGCTCCTTCTTCCCTACTTGGACGTTTTACTACAATAACTTTTGCACCTATATTTCTAACCGCTTCTACTTTTTCCATAAATCCACCAAAGCTACCACCTTCTTTTGTCACAAGATAAGAAGCATTTGTCTGCTTTAGCGTTGCTGTATTAAATTCCGTTGAAAAGGGTCCCTGCATACATATCATATGGGAAGGTGAAAATCCTTCTTCTAGACAATGTTTTAACCCCTCAAGATCTGGCAATATTCTCACATATAATCTTGTCTTGTAATCAATGATTTTTGTTAAAATTTTAATCTCTTTACTTCCTGTTGTGACTAAAACATTACCATCATTTTTATTTAAATATGATACCACCTGTTCCATGGAATCCACCATAATAATATCATTTGTATCACTTATATCATTTATCTCTTTGCTAATCATTTCATTGCTTATTAATTCACTATTGTTATGGCTACCTTTGTTATGACTACCTTTTTCACTGCTTATCATTTCATCTCTTATAACCTGATCTGCGTGTATTTCATCTCTTACAATCCGTATGTATTCTAATTTACTTTCTATACAGGCACTTTTTATATTATCAGTAGCCTCTATGGCATAAGGATGGGTAGCGTCTATACATAAAGAGAATTCCCCCCCACACATAACCTTTTTCATTTGTACCTTGTCCATTCGTCCAGTCAACACATTAGATAACTGATTATTTTCTAAAAGAAACTCTCCATACTCTGTTGCCACACAAGCAGTTACAGGTATGTGCAGTTTACTACAATGATTCCATATTAGCCTGCCCTCTGTGGTACCTGCAAATAATAATATTCTCTTCATCACGATTTCCTATCTGTTAAGTTTATAACCTCTTGGTGTTACCATCTTGCCATTTATTACTTTCGTTGCAGAATTTCCAATATATACAGTGGTAAACATATCTATTTGTGCATCCTTTAATTCTAATAGAGATAAGATCTGAAATGACTCTCCTTCTCTTCCAATATTTTGTACAAATCCGCATATAGTACTACTTTCTTTATACTGCATTACTATTTCACAAGCTTTTTGTAAATAATCCTTTCTCTTTTTGCTAGAGGGATTATAAAGTGCAACGACAAAATCACCCATGGCTGCACAACTTAATCTTTTTTCAATGACTTCCCAAGGTGTTAATAGGTCACTCAGACTTATCACAGCAAAATCATGATTTAAAGGTGCTCCAAGTACCGCTCCACCACTTAAAGCTGCAGTGACTCCTGACACGACTTCAATTTCAAAGGCCTCATACTCTTGGGACAATTCATACACTAGGCTGGCCAATCCATAAACACCACTATCCCCACTACAAACAAGGGATACTGTTTTGCCTTTTAACGTCTCTTCAATTGCCCATCGACAACGTGTCTCCTCTTGCTTCATAGCAGTTGTATAAAATTCTTTCTCTCTAACATATTCTTTAATCAAATCAATATAAACGGTATACCCTGCTATTACCTGGCTATCCTCTAGGGCATTTTTAGCCTGTATCGTCATATTCTCATAACTACCGGCACCAAAGCCAACAATATATAACTTCATAAACATTCTCCTTATTTCATTTACTTCCTCAAACTCCGCAGTTACAATTCTCTATTTTGCTTGATAAATGCAGTAGATACACAATATTTATTATCATGATAATATAGATAAAATAAATTCTGAATTTATCAACACATTTTTAGAATTTCACTTCAAATTTTCTTTGATATAACGACACTGCAACACCATTTTTAGTGGTTTTACCAAGTATTTTTATACCATTTTCACTAGCAAGGGCACCACTTCTCTCACATACGTTGCCAACTCCAACTGTTTGAATCACAAAGGCTGACTCAGCAAATTTGCCTTGTACCTGATTTAACTCCTCTGCTGTATAGGTAATAAATTCTGCTCTTATTCTTCTTGCATACTCTAAGATTCCTGGCTCAAAAGCCTTTATATTAATAGATGCTATTTTCCCGATGCGGTAATTTTTAAGGTTTAGATGCTCTAGTACCTCAGAAATCAACTCTTCTATTGCTTCTAATCTTGTATTCTTTTTACAGCCTATCCCAAGAACCAGATCTCTAGGTATAAGATTCATAGTGATAGAAAATGGGGACAGCATTTCATTTGCAGCAATACATATGCCTTTTTTTAACGTATGATAGGATAATAGATTTGGCAGTTCACCTATCACAGGATACTCACTATAAAATCCTATTTCTTCCCCATCTAAAATAGCTGAAGATATAGTCTTAATTTGATTAATATCCTTTATCCAAAGGCCTGCTGCCTTTGCAAAATTATCTACAGAAAATACATTATTCACATCTGTTGCAGTAGTAATTACAGGAATTGCGCCAACAATATTAGCTACTTCTTCACATAAAAGATTTCCTCCACCTATATGACCAGATAAAAGTGATATGGCATAGGTTCCACACTCATCTACGACTACAACACCGGGATCTCTTCCTTTATGATGTAAAAAAGGTGCGACTCCTCTTACTGCAATTCCACAGGCACCAATAAATATAATTCCATCAGAAATAAAAAAGATTTCTTCTAATAGAGTGGACAGTTTAGTAAAGGGAAGTAACCCTGATTTCTCTGTATATTTGACTGTTCCATACCCTTTTACTACATGTCCAGGGCCTTTTAATGCCTCACAAAGTTTGCTTCCCAACCTGCTTCCCTTTGCAGTAAAGGTCACTATACATAATTTCATAACATCGCCTCCCGTAAGATACTACTCTGACTAATCTGATTGTACCTTACGATATTCTGTAGTAAAGTAAGGATCATAAAGCTTGGACAATTCATAATCATTGCCAAGAAAATTACCAACAAGGATTAGTGCAGTTTTTGTAATCTGATTATTCCTTGCCATACTTGGTAAATCCTTAATTTCACCTCTTACGACCTTTTCATCCTTCCAAGTTGCTTTATATACTATGGCACAGGGTGTATTCTCTTTGTATCCACCTTTTATAAGTTCTTCTTGTAAACCTTCTAAAAGTCCTGTGCTTAAGAAAATAACCATGGTGGCCTGATGAGCGGCTAATAAGGCTATTTGCTCCTTTTCTGGAACCTTGGTTCTTCCTTCCATACGAGTAATGATGACTGTCTGACTAACTCCTGGAAGAGTATATTCTGCCTTAAGTGCTGCAGCTGCTCCAAACATACTGCTTACTCCAGGGCATAGGTCATAGGAGATATTTTCTTCTTCTAACCCATCCATCTGCTCTTTGATGGCTCCAAAAATACTAGGGTCACCTGTATGTAAGCGAACAATGTTTTTCTCTTTATTATGAAGGATTACCTCCATCACCTCATTCAGATTCATCTTTGCGCTATTATAAATTTCACATTCTCTACTTGTATACTGTAAAAGTTCTTCATTGACCAAAGAACCTGCATAGATTACAATATCAGCTTCCTGTAATAATTTATAACCTCTTAAAGTAATTAAATCTACCGCTCCACTTCCTGCACCTACAAAATGTACCATATGTCATCCTTTCTGTCTCAAAGAACCCTTATGCTTTCATAATTCTTATCTATATTATTCATTATTCTATCACAGTTCGTAAACTGATTGTACCCTTTGGCAGTTTACATTATTAATGGTTTACATTCCTTAACCGTTTCATTTCTTAAGACTGCATCACATGGGTCAGAAGACTATCAACCTCCTTAGTCTTACCAAGAATACCATGTACATTAGAAAATACAACGGCTCCAATTTGCATACCCTCACATGCCCTTGTCTGTATATGAAAGTCTATTTTGTCCATTAATATAGACATGGTAGACTCAAATAGTCCCTCTTTTTTCAATACTGTTAGCGCTTCATCAGTGGTGATAGACTTTAATATCTCTTTTAAAATATCAGTGTCCCCTCCTGCTAACAGTGCACAACTACACAGTATTTCCTGCCTACAATCTGCATATTTGGAATGGGTATTCATAACCCCTCCTCCAAGTTTCACTAACTTCCCAATATGACCAATGAAAAGCATACCTTGTAGCTTAAACTCATAACCCATATCTATGGTTTCACCAATGAAGTTACTACACTTTACAATTTGATCTTGATTGATATCTAGATTGCTACCTGCAAATGCTTCACCGTAATTACCAGGAGATACTGGAATATAAACTTTCCCTGCTGCTTTCATCATCTGAATTTCTGTCCTTATGGTATCTACCAATGCCTTCTCACTCATAGGCTCAACAATACCCGTTGTACCCAGTATAGATAAGCCTCCTACAATACCAAGTCTTGGATTAAATGTCTTTTTTGCAATTTCTAATCCATCTGGAATGGAGATTACAACCTCTATACCTTCTCTATATTCTGCTTCCCTACAAGCTTTTTCTACTTCATAGATAATCATTTCCTTTGGTACTTTATTGATTGCAGCCTCGCCGATTTCTTGACTAAGACCTGGTTTTGTTACTCTACCAATTCCTTCTCCCCCATCTACAACAATCCCTTTTGCTATCTTTCTCACTGTTGCAAATACTAGCATATGGTTGGTAGCATCCACATCATCACCACTGTCTTTTTGTACAGCACAGGATACCCACTTGGAATCTCTTGTGATTTCTTTAATTTCTAGGGACAATTCTATCCCCTTTGGGGTCTGAATATTTACCCTTGATACATTACCATTCCCTAATAGCATAATCGTTGCTGCCTTTGCCGCCCCTGCTGCACAAGAACCAGTGGTATATCCACATCTTAACTTTTGATTACCTTTATATATAAAATGGTCTTCCATAAATGCTCCTACTCTATTCCTTGCTACCTATAAAGAAATGTTCCAAACAAACTACTACACTATCCTTTTACTTAATGCTAGTTTCTATATAATCATAAATAAATCATACCTTTCATCATCTATTTGATAATGATTAAGGAATAATATCCTGCATCTTCTGGAAATTCTTCTATTGATTTATATATTTTTTCATTATCCATCCCACAATTTTCAACCATAAAGGCTTCTAACTTTGCCTCAATAATTTTATTTCTAACCTCACATAGCTTTTTACCCATTTTCATAAATATTTTTGTTCCTTGTAAATGAAGGGTATCCGCCAAATCATAGGAGGCCGGAAATATATGAACCTGCTCTTTATTTTCTGCTATACTGATACCAAGTTTAGCTGCAACAGCGCAAAAGGAAGGGATTCCATTGATAATTTCTGTCTCATATCCTTGTTTTTTTACTCTGTTATGTATATACATATAAGTAGAATAAACCGTAGGATCTCCTAATGTCAAAAATCCAACGTTCTTCCCCTCCTTCAAAAGTTCTATCACATCTGCCGTACCTTTTTCATGACTGTAACGAAGAATCTCTTTATCCTTAGTCATTGGCATGTTAACTGGTAATATCTTCATGTGTTCTAGTTGAGGCACAGACTGTACAGCAATCAAGTAAGCAGTACAAGTATCTCTATTGTCTGAGGGAATTGCAATTACATCACATTCTGTTATTATTCTATATGCCTTTAAAGTAAGAAGTTCTGGATCTCCTGGTCCTACTCCAATTCCATATAATTTACCGACCATAACCAACTCTCCTATTCTATATATGTTTCCTTGGGATTTTACTATTGTACTTCCAAGATTTATTCTCATTTGCTTCCATGGTTTATTCTCTTTTGCTTCTATGATTTATACTCATTTGTTTCCATGGTTTATTCTAAAGTATATTACTGCTATAAATTTTATTGGTAAATCCCCTATGAATTCCTTACACTTCTTTGGCTTCTTTTAAATGTTCTATAAAAGTCTTTCGTACCACTTCATACTCACCTAGTCCCTTTAAAAGACATTCTACTTCATATCCTTCCTTCGTCAAAATGTAATTCCAGGAATCCTCCTCATCACCTGCCATATCATTTTTAGCATGATCACCTGCAACTATCATAAAAGGAGTAAGCATTACTTTTTTGTATGATTTTTTCCCTAACTTTTTTATAATTGATACAATTTCTGGATAAGCTTCTACTGTTCCAATGTATACATCTTCATGTCCTGCCTCATGGAACATATGCTCAAGCGATGCATAACTTGTATTAGAATAATGGGTCGTTCCATGACCCATTAGAACGACTGCTGTATCTTTCTCTTTTACATCTAATTCTCTCATAAAGCCATCAATAATATGAAAGTAATCCTTTGTATCATGAAGGAGAGGCGCACCAATTCTTATAGATTTAAACGCTTCTTTTAACTTCATAATATCAGAAATCATATTATCATTTTCAATTCCATTAATAATATGTGTTGGCTGAACAAGAACATCTTCTATTCCTTCATCTTTCATTGCCAGTAGTGCTTCTTCTACTGTGTACACTTTATACTGTTCTCTTGTATTTAAAATATTAATAATCATTTTGCTTGTAAAAGCTCTAAAAAGCTTATATTCTGGATAAGCCACCTTTACATCCTCTTCTATACATTTAATTGTTTTATTAAGTGTATCTAAATGGCTTGTACCAAAGCTTACTACTAAAATTCCCTTTTTACACATTCTTTTCTCCTAACCCAGTACTTTTACTATTTTCTTAACTCAGTTCTTTATTCTATTTTTCTAACCCAGTTCTTTACTCTATTTTCTCATGTATTATATCACTTTGATTGTTCAGTAAATAATCTTCTAACATTTCTAAATTTCTTGGCACCTTTAATCCCTTTTCAAGAATTCCCTGTTCAACCAATCTATGAAATAAATGAATAACCTTTGGTCCAATCAAATTACATCTTTCTAGTAGCTTCTGATTCATAAATATTTCCTCAGGATCTCCAATACCAGCTATTTCCCCATCTTTAAATACCACAACTCTATCTGCCCACTCCAAGGCAAAGTCAACATCGTGGGTAGATACAATAAGAATAATG
>JBKEAO010000040.1:0-28279 GCA_047972335.1 Anaerocolumna sp.
AATTTTGTTGTAAACAAATTATATGAATTTATTGAAAAAGGGGAAGAGGACTATAAAGTAATAGGTAGTCTTACTAAAACAGAGAACCAATTAATACACACAAAGAAGTTAAGAAAAGCGGGGTATTCATGATCGTAGATTATAATATATATCGTTTTTCAAAAAAGGAATACGTGCAATATGCTTTTATATGGTTGATTATGTGCTTATTCATTGCTTATTTATTCTATTCTAATTTTATATTATCTATTTTATTAATTCCTTTATTTCCAATCTTTATCCTTGATGTTAAGAAAAAAATAATTGCTAGGAGAAAATGGCAGTTAAATACAGAATTTAAAGACGGTTTGTTAAGTGTTTCTTCGGCTCTAAATGCGGGGTATTCATTAGAAAATGCCTTTATTCATGCATCTGAAGATCTAAAACTGATATATAGTGATAATTCCTTAATTATAACTGAATTTAAAAATATAGTACTTAGAATGCAAATGAATTTTACAGTGGAAAGCATTCTAGAGGACCTAGGGAAAAGAAGTGGAGTTGAAGACATTGCTAATTTTTCTGAGGTTATAAAAACAGCCAAAAGAACTGGCGGAGATTTGATTCATGTAATTCAAACAACAAGCAAAATTATTAGTGATAAGCTTGAAGTAAAAAGAGAGATAATAACCTTGATTACAGCAAAAAAATTAGAAGCTAAAATAATGAATCTAATACCATTTGGTATCGTTTTATATCTAAGAATTTTTTCTCCTGAGTTTTTAACTCCTCTATATCATAATGTATTTGGCATACTATTTATGTCTATTGTCCTTATCTGTATATATGGGGTAAGTCAAATTTCTAATAAGATCATGGATATTCATGTATAACTTTAATTTAACCTTATATTAATTTATCTTAACAAAGGAGACTTCATGATATATATCAATTTCATATGTATCTTCTTCTTAATTCTTTTATTATTAATATTTAAAAATAATTACAAAGAAGAACTGAAAAAACTAAATAAACAGGCACATCCGTTTATATTGTTTTACCCTGGCATTTTGTTTTTTATGGATAAATTAGAACATATAAAAACATCTCCTAATTTGAATAAAATTGGAGAAGCTTTAGGTGCTTTACATATAGGTGAAAAAGCGCAAGATTTGCATCGGTATTATCGATGTAAGAAGATAGCTACGGTATGCATCATAGTAACAGCCACTAATGTATTGTCATTATTTTCTAGCCTCAATCAAAGTAGTATAAAAGATCAGCTGATAGAGGGAAAGTATATAGAAAGGGGTCAGTATGGTGAAGGAGAGAGCAATACTAACTTGTACGTTACAGTAGATAATGACCAGGATACATTATTAGAAGAGGAGTTTGAGTTAGAAGTACAGGAAAGAGAATACACACAAGAGGAAATTAGCGAGTTATTTAAGGAGGGGACAAACTACATAGATTTGGTTGTTCTTTCTAACAACCAGGATGCCAATTATATAACATCAGATTTATATTTTCCTTCTTCGATTCCTTTAAAAGGAATTAAAGTGACTTGGTTTACGGGGAATAACAAGGTGTTAGATTCAAAGGGGCATGTGTATAATGAAGACTTAGAGACCAATGTGATAATAGAAGTTTGGGCCACTCTAAAATATAAAAAAAATGAAATTACCTATATCAGGAGTTTTAATATTTATCCCAAAGAATACACAAAAGAGGAGTTGATACATAAAAGCTTATCAGAAGAAATACAAAAAAAAGATTTTGAGTCAGTAACACAAGAACGATTGGAGCTACCAACTAAAATTGGTGAATTAGATGTAACTTGGTCCCAGGTGAAGGAAAAACAAAGCAACAGTCTATTTATTCTAGGTTTATTTGCTGCAGTTCTTATCTATTTTATTATGGATAAGGATTTGATGAGTAAGGTAAATAAGAGAAATGATGAAATGCTAATTGATTATCCAGATATCATTAATAAGTTTACATTACTCATTGGGGCTGGAATGTCAACTTCCAATGCATGGACTAAAATTGCAAAAGACTATAAAGACAAGGGGGGAGCATATAAATATGCATATGAGGAAATGAATATTACAGCCAGAGAATTGTCAGTGGGCGTATCAGAAATAACTGCTTATGAGAGGTTTGGAAATAGGGTTAGACTTTTGCCTTATTTAAGATTTAGCTCATTTCTTGCAAGAAATGTAAAAAAAGGATCAAAGGATTTGTTAGAACTTCTAGAATTAGAAGGCTTAGAAGCATTTGAAGAGAGAAAAGAGTTGGCTAAGCGATTAGGAGAAGAAGCCGGAACAAAATTACTTATTCCAATGATGCTAATGCTAGTTATTGTATTGGCAATTATAATGGTTCCAGCATTTACATCTTTTCAATTCTAAGGATAAAATTAGCAGTGCATAGCTGCCTCTAAAATAGCAACATTATTATTTCTAAAACGCTATGTTTTATTAAAGAAAAACATATGAAAAAGTAATTAGCAGCATATGAATTTAAGAAAAAAAGAAGGAGATACTATGAAAAATTTAATGAACTTATTAGTAAGCTTTATGCAGGAAGAAGACGGATTAGGAGTTGTAGAAATTATACTTATCATTGTCGTTTTAATTGGACTTGTTATTATTTTTAGAGATAATATTGAAACAGTTATAAATAGCATTTTTGATACCATTAATGAAAGAGTTGGAGATCTTTAGAAACATACATGGGACTAAATAGTTACATAAAAGCTATTAATACAAATACAAGAGAGGGGAAAGGTGCTTGAAGCAATATAAAAAAGGAAGCATAACCGTGTTTTTAAGCTTAATCTTATTGATGGTGTTAGCTGTCATTATGACGACAGTAGAGGCAGCCAGAGTCAATGCTGCTAGCGCCCTCTCTTTTCGAACACTAACCACAGGGTTAGATAGTGTTATGGCAGAATATTATGCGCCTCTTTATAAAGAGTATCATGTTTTTGGCTTAGATGCTGGATATGGTTCATCAGATATAAATGAAGATGTTATCAATAATAACCTTATTCATTATATGGAATATACTTTTCAACCAGAAAAAGAGTTAGGGGAAGACAGCATAAAAAATGCATACTTAAAATTACATGGATTACAAAGCTTACAAAATATACAAAGTATAGAGGATATAACGGATATACAGAATTTACAAGGCATAGAGAATATTTATGACATACAGGATTTACAAGATATAGAGGATATCCAAGACCTAGATCGTATGCAGGATATTATACCAGACATTTCTGATTTTGGAAGTATACAAAACCTGTACAATATAAATATTGAAAGTACAAATGTTAAAAAAATTACTACGCTTTTGGAATATAACGGGGAATTATTTGAAAAACAAGCCTTAGAGTATATGAAATATAAAATACCCATAGATACGGTAACAAGTTTTTTGAATAATGCCTCTACGGTAGAAGACACCAGTGATTGTGCAGAAATTTTAGAAGAGCAAGAAGAAACACAGGCTAAGGTGCAAGCGTTAAATAGTACTATTTTAAAGCTATTGGAAAAAATAGATGGTATCACAATTACCAACAAGGGAATTAAGATAAAATCTAATCAAGTAGTTGTAAAAGAGTATTTTGTTAAGAAATTGCAAGGCACACCTGTATCAATGAGTTCTGTTCATATCAATAACGAATGGCTATTTGGTTCTTTAAAGTCTCATTATAGAGACGTAAATGGAGAAATCAATATGGTGATCAATAAATTAGAACAATTTGAAGCTATAAACAGTAATATTCAAAGTATAGAACAAGAGATAGCTTTGCTTATACAAGTGGATGCGAGCAAGATGACAAAAGAAGAAAAAGATGTATACAAAGTAAAATTAGAGCAATTAGAAATCCAATTAAGCAACCAAGTTAGTGAAAAGAAAACCCGTATTGAAGAAATTAATAGAACCATACAATCTACAAGGCAACAAATAGATGGTGTGCTAAAAACAACAAAGGAAGCGATACAAATACTAGAAGAAGGCCAGGGCATTCAACAGGAAGTAACAAAAGAAATCGTAGCATATGAAGAGCTGGTTAAAACATATGAAGGAAAAGTCGATGAAGGATTTTATAGTGGCTTGGCAGAGGGAGCAGAAATGTTATCCCAATACAAAGGATCAGAAGCTTTAGCAGGAGGTAGTCAATCTAAGAATAGCAATTATAATTTTTCAAGTATGATACCGCAGTTAAGAGCAAATGAAAACATTTTAAATAAGTCATCAAATATGCTCTTGGCTTCACTTAATGATTCAGAGGAATCCGTTGCAAAAGTTCGTATGACATTAACTAATTTTGTACATTGCATGGGAGAATACAATACACAGAATTTTAAATTTGATTATAGTACTTTAACAAAGCCAGAGGATAGTGATCCCTTTTTCAATCAAATAAAATCCCTGATTCAAAACGGAATTATGGAATTAGTTGTTCAGGACACAAAGGAACTTTCTAATAAAGAGATTACATCGGGTAATTTACCCTCAGACTTAATAGGAAGAGAGTCTACTAGTCTAGAAGACGAAGAAGATCTGACTCAAAGTATTGATATGGAGAAGGGTTCTGATCTACTGGGGAAATTAAATCCGAAGCAAATAGCAGATTCAGCCATTGATTTAGGTGAGAAGGCCATAAATCTTATCATTTATCAAGAATATTTAAAGGAGCATTTTGGATTTTACAACGGTGTAATAGAGGAAGAGCAGAAGGCCTTAAGTTATGAGTTAGAATATATATTAAAAGGTAATGATAAGGATGTAGACAATCTGTACGAGGTTGTGATGCAAATATTATCTATAAGGACAATTCTGAATCTAATAAGTTTATTAACGGATACAACAAAAACAAATGAAGCAAGGTTATTAGCTGCCTCATTTGTAGGGTTTACGGGTATGCCAATACTTGTTGAGGCAGTAAAGATGATAATTTTAACCCTATGGGCTTTGGTTGAATCCTTTGTAGATATTACAGCATTATTAATGGGCAAATCAGTACCTGTTATAAAGGTAGGTAAAGGAATACAAATTCAACTCGCTGAAATTATGGGAACGAATAAATTACTTATTCAGAATAAAGCCAAAAATTTCAAAGATAATAAGACGCCAATAGATCTTACTTATAAAGATTACCTAACTTTGTTTTTATTTTGGGAGAAGAAAGAAGCAAGGTTATTTAGAACCATGGATGTAATACAAGAAAACCTACAAAAGAATTATAGCGAAGAGTTTTATATGAGGAATTGTATTACAGGATTAGGTGTTACAGGTATATTCACTATGGAAACCAAATTCATTCAAGTCCCTTTTGTTAGTAGTTATCTAACGAATTACGATACGGATGGGTACCGATTCACCTTTACTAGAGAGTATACGTATTAATAAAACACATTAGGATATCCGCTCTGTCTAAAAATTTTAGTGATTAACATGGTTTTAACATAATTTGTTAATCTTGTCTTTTATATGAACAATTACAATGATCAATGAATAATTAATGAGTAACTATTAACGAACAAACAACTCTCTCTCCAAGATTTTTATCATCCAAAATAAAAATTCTATTAGAGCGGATATCCTAATGTGTTTTAAGAAAGGAGAGGCGGAAGGATTTGTAAAAAGATTATGAGAAAATTATTATACATAAAAGGTTCATTGACTGTGGAGGCTTCATTAGTCTTACCTATTTTTATATTTGGTATTGTTTCTATCATTTATTATTTGCAAATAATTGGTATACAAGAACATATTCAGCAGGGAATAACCCAGATGGGGTTAGATACCTCAAAATACACCTATGTATACAAGTATATAATGGATTATGATAAGGATACAAATGGACAATTAATTTCAGAAGAAGATAGTACAGTTGATGCAGAGAGTACATGGATATCTATGGATAATCAATCTGTAGATGCCGAATCAGACAATAATCAATCTGTAAATAATGATTCAGATACGGAGGAAGAGAAGAAATCAAGTATAGAAGCCTTAGTTGCAACTGGAATAGACAGTGCATATTTTAAAGCCATGTTACCATTATATGTGCAAGAAGAACGAATTAATAATTCATGTATTAAGGGAGGCTTGTCTGGTATTCATACCTTTATGTCCTCCTATATGAGCCAAGGGGATGACGTTGATATTATTCTTTCCTATACTGTTAGAATTCCTTTGCCCATGATTTTTGTACAAGAGATTCCATTTTTACAGAGGGTAAGAGTTAGAGGGTTTCATGGTGATACCAAAGATATGGAGGTAAGCAATGATGCGGAACAAGAAGAGGATGAGGAGATTGTATATATTACTGAGACAGGTAATGTATATCATTTATCAAGGGAGTGTAGTCATCTTAAACTAACAATTAAGGAGACAGACGCAAATCAGATGGATGATCTAAGAAATCAGTCTGGTGAAAAATACTATCCGTGTTCTCTATGTGCCCATAATAGTCAAGTAAATGTGGATAGTTATTATATTACAAGTTTTGGGGATAAATATCATATAAATGTAAGTTGTAGTGGATTAAAACGTACAATTACAACGGTGTCAATAGATCAAGTGGGAGATAAAACATTATGTAGCAGGTGTAAAGGTAAATAGAATAAAATGAGGATATCTTTTGAGAGGTGAGGCAAATGGAGAGATGGTATCTTTTGGTTATGGGGTTTTGGTTACTCCTTTGTAGTATACAAGATTTAAAAAGAAAAGAAATACATATAGTCTTAATATTGGCAGGGGTGGTTATAGGTATCATTTTATCCCTCTTTTATGTGGATATTACAATTCAAGGCAGAGTTCTAGGTTTTTTATTAGGTGTGTTATTACTAGGTCTGTTTTTATTAACCAAAGGTCAAATTGGTATAGCAGATGGTATCATTATGGGGATCATTGGGACGACTCTTGGATTCTATAACGGATCTAGTATTTTACTTACTGCTTTATTTGTTTCGGCTGTCCTATCTCTTATTTTAATTGTTTTTCGTAAAGTGAAAAGAAAGACAACCATTCCGTTTATTCCTTTTTTGTTCATAGGATATGTGGGGGTGTTATTATTTACATAAAAAAATGGTTAAAAGGAAGTTATACAATTGAGGCTGCTTTATTATTTCCACTTATTTTATATATTATTGTAGGGTTTATATATTTTGGTTTTTTTTTACATGATAAATACAGAATCGAAGGAGCCATAAACATAGCAATATTAAAATCCTTGCAATACAATCATATGGAAACTGACATTGTAACAGGATATATTGACTATGAGGGTTACATAGATCAAAGTATATTTTATGGTTTTCAATCAAGAGAAGATAAAGAGGAAGTTGTGAATAGATATCTTCATACATATCTAAATGAAAAGTTGTTTATTACAAAAGTTGAGGAAATTACTGTGTCCTTAAGTGAAGGAAAAGTAGATATTATAGCAAATGCATTTGTAAATATCCCTATACTTGGGGGATTGTTTGAAGAAAATTTAGATTCAAATCTTCATTATGCCGCTGATGATCAAGTTGATGCTAGAAAGTTTGTACGCTTGTTTGATGTGTTTGGAGGAGTAATAGATAAGGTGCCTAATTCAGAAGCCGCCATGGAGTCATTGCAGAAAGTGTTACAAACTGTAAAATAACAAGATATTACTAAGTATAATAAAATATGCGATTATAAACTTTATAGTATAGGAGTTGATAGATCTTGACCCTAAGAACTCTAAGATTATTTTATTATTTTATAGTAAGGAAAGAGATAATATATGGAATTACATCCTGAGTTTATAAGAGATATACATCATCATTATATGATTATAAAAGCGAATACAAAAGATCAAGATTCTAAGTATAGTGCTAAAATGCTAATGAATAATGTAATTCCTGGCATGTTAAACACAGAACTTAGGTTTTTAGATTGCCTAGAGTTATATTATTATGACATTACAGCAAAAAGAAATTTAAAGGCAGTTTATGAAGGAAAAACTTTAGATTACTTGTTGAGTAAAACACTTATAGATAAAATGCTTCAAATTATTGAAAATAGCCAGGAGTATCTTTTGGTAGAACATGATTTTATTATACAACCCGAATATATGTTTTTTGACGAGAATAATCAATTGGAGCTCTGCTATATGCCGGGGTTTTCAAGGAATATATCTGAACAATTAAGTTATTTCTTTGAATATATCATGAATAAAATAGACTACAAAGATGAGGCAGCTGTAAGGCTAATATATGCATTATACAAAGAAAGTAAGGACATCGAGTGTACTTTTCATAAACTTTATGAAATATTGGATGAAACAAAAAGATTAAATGATATTTTAATAAATGAAACAATACAAGATCCTTTAAAGGAATCATTAAAGGAATCAATAAGAGAACCCAAAAAAGAATTAAAAAAATTAATAAAAAAAGAACCAATAAAAGAACATATGAAAGAATCGAAAAAAGAACAATTAATCCCCCTGCCTAAAAAATCTCACTATATTATTAAGAGCGAGCTAGATAAAAATGAAGTTGTTCATGAAAAAGAAGTAATATATTTTACAAAGATAAACTATATTATGGCAGGCGTTTGTGTTGTATTGGGATTGACACTGTTGACAGTAGTATTCTTTCTTGGACTTTTAGACAATTCACTAGGAAGTGGAGTGGATTTAGTGAAACTATTGGCCTTTCTATTTATAATAATTTGTGTTGAAGTGTATATTATGTCCAAAATATTTGACCCAAATAAAAAAGTTACAAAGATGGAGTCAGTAATAGAATATATTAAAAATAGTGATAATGAATATGAAAAAGAAAAGATAAAAGAATATGAAAAAGAAAACATTAAAGAATATGAAAAGGAAATCGAAAATAATAAAGAAAATAAGTATTTTACTGAAAGATCAATAAACGAAAATAAAGGCATAATAGGGAATAAAAATAATAATAACGAAGATACAAATTGTTTGTTAAATAATTTTTGTAACATGCAAAAACCCCAAGAAGGATATAAAGAGCATGAAGAGAACAAGACACAGATTTTGTGGAATCTATATTCTTCACAAGATGAAAAGACTCAGGTTTTAACTTACATAGATAAGAAAAAGTATTTTTATCTAACTCCAATTTATTCTATGTCAGCAAATTCTAATGAGCAATCCTGTAAAATTAAAGTATCGGAGTTTCCTTTTTATATTGGAAAGAGTAATCATTTTTCTCAAATGATTATAGAAGACAAATCCATAAGTAGAAGGCATGGGGTTATCACCTGTATTGATGATAAAATGCTCTATACAGATTTAGATTCTACTAATGGTACATTTATTAATGGTAAAAGGTTAGAGGGCAATAAGCCCTACGAACTTTCACCATTTGATGAAGTTTCTTTTTCAAATAAAAAGTATTTATGGGAGGAATTGGTGGAAGACTAAATAACATATATACGGCATAAATGGTTCTGACCTTTTGGGGTCGGAACTTTTTTGGTGGAAACAAGTTTATATAAATTCACATTATGGGCATCATTTTTAGAGGCCTTTTCTAATCTTGTAAAATAAGAAAATAAATAGTATAATCAAGCATAATGCCAGAAAGGGTTGGTGGTTTACATGAAGAAATATATTATGGCCCTTGATCAAGGGACTACAAGTTCAAGATGTATACTTTTTAATAAAAAGGGGCAGTCAGTTAGTGTTGCCAGTAAAGAGTTTAAGCAAATTTACCCAAGAACTGGTTGGGTAGAACATGATCCTATGGAGATATGGTCCTCTCAGATTAGTGTAGCCACAGAAGCCATGGCAAAAATAGGTGCCAAGGGGGAAGACATTGAATCCATTGGAATAACCAATCAAAGAGAAACAACCATTATGTGGCGTAAAGATACGGGAGAACCTATATATAATGCAATAGTCTGGCAGTGTAGACGAACTTCTGATATGATTATGGAATTAAAAAAGGAAGGGTTTGATAAGGTTTTAAGGAATAAAACAGGACTTATTCCAGACGCCTATTTTTCGGCTACAAAAATCAAATGGATATTAGATAATGTTTCGGATGCCAGAGAAGAAGCCAATAAGGGAAACCTTTTATTTGGTACAGTGGATACTTGGCTTATATATCAGTTAACTGGAGGTAAGGTATTTGCAACAGATTATACCAATGCATCAAGAACCATGCTCTATGATATTACAAAATTAGAATGGGATGATGAAATACTTCATAGACTTAATATACCAAGAAGCATTTTGCCGGAAGTAAAAGCCTCTAGTTGCATATATGGGCATACAGATAAAAATCTTCTTGGAGAAAAAATTCCCATTGCTGGTGTTGCTGGGGATCAGCAGGCCGCTCTATTTGGCCAGTGCTGTTTTGAACAAGGGGATGTAAAAAACACCTATGGTACGGGGTGTTTTCTGCTAATGAATAGTGGAAATAAGCCTGTCATGTCAGATCATGGACTTCTAACCACTATAGCTGCAAGTGTAGAAGGCAAGGTGCAGTATGCCTTAGAGGGTAGTGTGTTTGTAGCAGGTGCAGCCATCCAGTGGTTAAGAGATGAACTGCAGATTGTTAGAGATGCCGCACAAACTGAAGCAGCAGCTTTATCTGTACCAGATACCAATGGAGTTTATGTAGTTCCAGCATTTTCAGGACTTGGGGCGCCTTATTGGGACCAATATGCCAGAGGGACAATTGTTGGTATAACAAGAGGGTTTAATAAGGACCATCTGATCAGAGCAACATTAGAATCCATAGCTTATCAGACATATGATGTTTTAAAAGCAATGGAGAAAGATGCAAAAGTAACAATTAATGAATTAAAAGTAGATGGTGGTGCGTCTGCCAATCAGTTTTTGATGCAGTTTCAGGCAGATATTTTGGGAGCTACTGTTCATAGACCTTCATGTATAGAAACAACAGCATTAGGAGCGGCTTATTTGGCTGGTCTTGCAACGGGTTACTATGGTAGTACAAATGAAATAAAAGAGAACTGGGCATTATCTAAGACATTTATACCTGTTATGAAAGAAGAATATCGAGATGCATTAATTAGTGGATGGCATAAAGCCATTAATCGTTCCTTTGCTTGGGAAAAAAATAAGTCTTAAGAAAAAAAGTGCGTAAGTTTAGGGGAATAACAATGAAGCATAGTAACCCATCTTAGAAATGTAAAGGGAAATAAATGATAGAAGAAATTAGAGAGCAATTGCATAATAAAGAGTTTAAAAGCACTAAAGTAAATGTAAATGGACTATACTTGCATTCCTTAGTTGTTGGTGAAGACTTAAATCTATTGGTTCTAATGGATTTTAATGAGGGTGGCGTGTCAAGTTATGAACAGTATTTTAGTGTTAAAAACCAGATATATAGAACCTACAAAGATAAGTCTGACCAAAGGATAAAGATACAGACTATTATATTTACAAGTCATGGGGAAAGCGTAAAAGAAATTGCTAGAACTGATTGGGATGCATGGATTGTAGACACATCGAAGTATAATTTACTTGTTTATGAAAACCAACGGTCGGATTTTTGTGGTATTAGATCTAGTATAGAAAGTATATTAGAGGGCAAACGACCTGAAAGTGCTTATCATAGTTATAATGATTCAAATCATGGGAGACCTTATCAAAAGAGAACGTACCAAGAAAATTCATACCAAGAGAACCCTTACGAGAGCCCCTATGGTAGAGATAACAATAAGGAATATGTACCAAAAACTGCAATTGGTAAGTATTTTACCAAAGTAAATTCCATTATTATATTGCTAAATGTAATTATATTTTTTATGACGGATGGGCTTATTTTTGGGGAAGCAGCAGATAGAATATCTATCATGGGAGCCTTATACTGGCCTTCGGTTTTTTATGAACATGAATATTATAGACTACTTACCTATATGTTTTTGCATGGTGGAATGGAGCATTTAATGAACAATATGATTATTCTCCTATTCATCGGCGATAATTTAGAGCGAGCCGTAGGTAAATGGAAGTATTTCGTTATTTATTTTGGATCTGGAATTCTTGCAGGAGCAGCTTCTATAGGTTATAATATGTTAAAAAATATAAGCGCTATATCAGTGGGTGCCTCTGGCGCTATATTTGGCGTTGTGGGTGCCTTAGCATACATTGTTATAATCAATAAGGGTAGACTAGAGAATATTAGTACCAGACAAATTATTTTATTTGTTTTTTTAAGCTTGTATGGTGGGTTTACTAGTCAAGGAGTAGATAATACAGCCCATGTAGCAGGATTGTTAGCAGGTGTTATATTTAGTATTTTGCTATATAGGAAACAAAAGAAAAATGATATAGAAAGGGGCTATTACGATGAAGGTTAACATATATTATGGAGGCAGAGGACTAATAGAAGATCCTACTCTTTATGTAATTAATAAGTTAAGTGAGGTACTAACTGAACTTAGAGTTACAGTACAACGATATAACCTATATGAAGAAAAGAATCAGATTGCAATGCTTTCTAAGACCTTAAAAGAAGCAGATGGTGTAATATTGGCAACTACCATTGAATGGTATGGCATTGGTGGCTTTATGCAGCAATTTTTAGATGCTTGTTGGATGTATGGAGATAAAGAGCATTTAAGTAAGTTATACATGCTTCCCGTCGTAATGTCCACTGCTTGCTGGGAGAGAGAAGGAGAATTGTTTTTAACTAAGTCATGGGAAATGCTTGGCGGAATTCCATGTGCTGGATTAAAAGCATATATTGAAGATCAGACAGATTTTGAAACAAATTCTACCTATGGATTATTGATTGAAAAACAGGCTGAATTATTTTATAAAACGATTAACCAGAAGAGTAAAATGCTTCCCACTAGCCATTCGATTATAAGAAGCAATATTTTAAAAGGCAATACCAATGATCTTTCACCTCAAGAAAATGAGCAGTTATCTATGTATGTGTCTGACGATTCATATGTAAAGAAGCAAAAAGAAGATATTGAAGAATTGTCTCAAATATTTAAGGGCATGTTAGATGGAAGCCAAGGAGAGAAGGAAGAAGATTTATTACCTAAGATAAAAGCGAACTTTACACCTAAGAATGAAAATGATGTTAGTTTCTCGATTACTTTTAATGAATCTGGCAAAAATCTGATTATTGAGGTCGTTAATAAAAATTTAAATTGTTATTTTGGGGATAAGAGCGATGCAGATACGTTTATTAAGGGGTCTTTTAGTACCATAAAGAAAATTACCCAAGGTGTAACTACCCTGCAAAAAGCTTTTATGTCAGGAGATCTTACTGCGAAAGGTAATTTTGCTGTGATAGGTGTTTTTGATCAGATATTTCCTTTTGCAAAATAAAGATTATTGTTTTGAAATACAATAAATTGAACTTACTTATATTGCTAAAATTATTTAATATGTAATAAGAGATTCAAAGGATTACCGTAGCAGGTAATCCCTTGAATCTCTAACAGGTTTGGAATGGGTTATTATTTATGGCTTAGTGGATGAACCAGTCATAAATAAACGTAACTAAATCCTAGGACAGTTAGGCTATCCTGGGAAGCTGGATGATAAAGCTAGTTTTTTCAGTGGATGAACAGGCTTTAATTGTTCCGTTATGTGCCATAATGATATTGGATGAGATGGCAAGGCCAAGACCGGAACCGCCGGATTTATAACTAACAAATGGGCTAAAAATAGTAGGTAATATGTCTTCTGGGATAGCTTCGCCGTTATTATTAACGGAGATAAGAAGGGAAGCATCAGATAGGGTACATTGAATATCTATGTATCCACCGTTGCTGGTAGCATCTAGTGCATTCTGCAATAAGTTTACAAATACTTGTCTCATTTTAATTTGGTCGACGGGATAGCTGGTATATAAATACGTATCTTTTTCGTCAACTGAAAGGGACAAATTAATTTGTTTTTTGTCAGCAATAGGACGAAATGTGCTTAATACAGAGTTTAGTAAAATCAAAAGATTTTGTGGATGTTTTTGAATCGTTTGACTATGATTATAAGTGCTAAATTCTGCCAAGAGAAGCTCTAATTCGTTGATATCTTCCACCAATTGACCCCAGTACTTAGTATCCTTAATAGAAGGCGTAGCAGTTTCCATTAACTGTGTGGTACTTTTAATCAAAGTTAGTGGATTCCTAAGTTCATGGGTGATGTGTGAAGCCAGATACTTACATTCATTCATACTTTTATTGATAAAGTAAGCAAAGTCTTCATTGGAACTCATTAAATCTTTTAGTTTAAGTTGTTCTTCCTTCGTAAACATTTTAATCACCTCCTGAGTAAATATTATCAGAATATGACAGTTTATACAATAAAATCTCGTTTACAAGAAACGACAGTAAGTACAAGTAAAATACTTAATAAGTGTACCTTATATTTGATATTATAGATTTGGATAAAAAACGCGTAGAAAAGGAGGCAGAAATATGAGTGATAATTGCATATTTTGTAGTATTATTGGGAAAGAAATATCTTCAACCACAATATATGAGGATGAGTGGGTAAAAGCCATTATGGATATTTCACCTGCTAATAAGGGTCATGTTATTATTATTTCTAAGAAACATTGCGAAAACATCTTTGACCTTGACGAGGAGGCCACTGAAAAAATATTCATTACTGTGAAAAAAATTGCAGTCATATTAAAAGAAGAATTGCAATGTGATGGTATTAATATTCTGCAAAATAACGGTAAGGCAGCAGGGCAGACAGTATTTCATTTTCATATTCATATCATACCAAGATATGAGGAGGATAATGTGACAATTGATTGGGAATATGAAAGTTATAAAGAGGGTGAACTTAAGGCCCTAGGAGAGAAGCTTATAGAAAAGATGAACAGACAGTAAGTTCTAAGCAAGTAAAAAACCAATTGAATATGGAAGAGACGAATTACTTCAAACTATCAATACCAGGTTTTAAAAGTAATATAAATCATAAGAAATACAATAAAAAAGTTACTAATGGTTTATGCTTTAGTAAAGATTCTAAAGTGTTACACTATTAGTAACTTTTAATTATACGCTTTTAATTAGACCCATGATTGTTTCAATTGAATTATTTAATTTACTTTTGGTCATAGCTTCTAGGTAAGTTTTCTTGTGTTCAAATACATAATCTACACCTAGTAATAGGGTGTCTTTGGTTAAATCTTCTTCTTTTAATACATAACTATAACCTTGCTTTTCAAAGGAGGCAGCATTCAATATTTGATCACCTCTGCTTGAAGCAGCAGAAAGGGGAATCAATAAATTAGGCTTTCTAAGCGCAAGTAATTCACAGATAGCATTGGCACCAGCCCTTGATATTACCAGGTCAGCTGCGTCTAGTATATTACTAAGTTCCTTTTTGATATATTCATACTGGACATAACCAGGAATGTTATTATAATTGGTATCTAGTTTACCTTTACCACATAAATGAATTATCTGATAGTTAGGAAGTAATTCTGGTAGAGCATTTCTAATGGCAGTATTAACAGCTACAGAACCGGTACTACCTCCTACTACCAGGATCACCGGCTTATTCCTGTTAAAGCCACAAAAATCCAGACCTAATAGTTTATTGCCTGAAAATAATTCCTGACGAATTGGTGTTCCTGTAAGGACAGCCTTTCCTTCTGGCAAATAGCTTAGGGTTTCTGGAAAGTTGGCACATATTTTACTGGCAGAGGGAATGCTTATTTTATTAGCAAGCCCTGGGGTAATATCAGATTCGTGTATAATTACAGGTATCTTTTTTCTTTTAGCGGCCAATACAACGGGAACAGTTACGAAGCCACCTTTAGAAAAGACCACATCTGGTTTTAATTTTTTTAATATAGAGGCGGCTTCATAGTAACCCTTTACAACTTTAAATGGATCACTAAAGTTCTTTGGATCAAAATATCGTCTTAATTTACCGGAGGATATACCATGATACGTAATATTTAGTTCTTCTATTAAGGATTTTTCAATGCCATCATAAGAACCGATATAGTGAATATCATAACCTTCTTGTATAAGGGAAGGCAATAGCGCTATATTCGGAGTGACGTGACCGGCAGTTCCACCGCCAGTTAAAACAATACGCTTCATTTTATTTCCTCCATTCTTTTAAGGCTTTGCTAAGTTGATCAGGACATGAGGTGGATTTTCTACCACATGTTGTACCTTCTAATTTGGTTATCACCTCATCTACAGACATCCCCACAAGAAGTCTGGAAAGGCCAGACGCATTACCAGCACAACCTCCATTAAAAATAACATTTGTAATGATCCCATCTTCTATGTCAAAGTTTATATCGCTACAGCATACGCCAGAAGTTTTATATTTCATTATTACACCCACTGCATATCACAGGTTTTCCTGTGATACGGCCACAAATAAAAATGAGTAAAAGAAACTCATTGTGGCAACCTTTCTATTCATAAATTTTCTCTCGCTTTTAGGACCTTTTTTATGTAACTTATTAAATTATGGAATAATATATTCATCATTTCAAAACTTTACGAATTAGTAAATAAGTATTACTAGTTTTTCATGGTTAAACACTATGCCATAGGCATGGTCTTATTTATTATAACACCTTTTTGAGACAGTGCAACATAGAATTTATCTAGTGATTTAGAAGTTAGAGATAGTAAATAACAATAATTTATTTAGTGAAAACTACTCAGCCATATCATACTATGCGTCACTAAAAAGTCCCTATTTCGTGTGCTGACGAATGAATAGTTACATAGATAGCCAACAATAACAAACGATACGCAACAGATAGGATTGATAGAATCATAAATATAGGCTATAATACTACCAGATAAAAAGAGTAAAACTTAAGAGGAGAAATAGAGATGAATAAAATTGGTATTATTGGTGCAATGGAAGAAGAGGTAGAACAACTTAAAGATAAAATGTCTGATGTAAAGGTTTGTAGAGAAGCTTCCATGGATTTTTATACAGGTCAGTTAGAAGGAAAAGAATGTGTCGTTGTTAGATCGGGGATTGGAAAGGTAAATGCTGCTGTTTGTACACAGATTCTTATTAATAAATATGATGTAAAAATAGTCATTAATACAGGTATTGCAGGCTCTCTAAGGTCTGAAATCAATGTGGGAGATATTGTTATATCTACTGATGCTATGCAACACGATGTGGATGTAAGGGGATTTGGATATGATTTTGGTGTGATACCTCAGATGGAAACCTCAGTATTTAAAGCAGAAGATAAAATCACAAATTTAGCTTATAAAATATCTAAAAACATAAGTACTGATATTGAAACACACTTAGGAAGAATCGTAAGCGGGGATCAGTTTATTAGTGATAAAGAAAAGAAAGAATGGTTAAGTAGCCAATTTGGTGCTTATTGTACTGAAATGGAGGGTGGTGCAATTGCACATACTGCATATTTAAATCAAATTCCCTTTTTAATTCTTAGAGCAATATCTGATAAGGCTGATGGAAGTGCTGAAGTTGATTATGAAAGTTTTAAGGAAAAGGCCATTTCCCATGGTGTGCATTTTGTAATGGAATTTGTTAAAGAAATTTAAAACATTTTATTCGTAGTTTCTATATTAGGAAACTGCCTGTCCAATTTCTTGTTGACAGCTAATGACAAAATAAATTACTTTTAGAGCCAATGAAACATAAAACTATAAAATAAAGAAAGAATGTCACAATTTCTTGTGCATGGTTGACCATATTTGTCAACCAAAAGGTCCCCCTGAACTCTTTTCAAACAGAGCATTATTCGTTATAATGTCTGTAAATTACTGGAAAGAAAAGGGGGATTTTTTTGTGGTTCAAGAACTTTTTGATAAAAATGTGTTTATTTACATAATGTTTGGACTATTAGGAGGGGGAATTTTTCTAAAGTTAATACTAACGATTATATATAGTAGACTTGTGAAAGCCTCCGATAATATGTCAACTTCTAAAAATAAGCTAACGAAAACAATGAAAAAAAAGTTTGAAGCCTGCTTTAAATTAAAGATAGGTGTGAATAATGTGGATATCTTTGTGGATAAGTATGTATATAGGCAAAGATTCTGTGGAATTCTTTTATCAACATGGGACAACATATGTGGACAAATTCTTATATTGTGTCTTTTAATTGGCTCAATTAGTACAATTATGGGGTTAGTATATGAATGTGGAAAACAGCAAATATTAAGCACATTTTCTGTGGGTATACTTACAAGTGGATTGTTGATATTTTTAGAAGGTCTAACTAATATAGGTGCAAAAAAAGAGTTGTTGCGCTTAAATATGAAGGATTATTTAGAAAATATATTAAAAGTAAGGTTAGAGCAGGAAAATGAAAGTCCAGAATTAATAGAAGAATATAAAAAAGAATATCTAAATGAAGAGTATGGACAAGCTATCAATAGTGCAACACTTTTAGCGGCAACTTCTGATAAACAATCAACTAGGAAGAGTAAACCAAGCAAGTTTACAAAGAAGCAGGAAAAGGTTAAGTTAAATAGGGCAAAAAAAGAAGAGAAAATAATGGAGAAGGAAGCAAAAAAAGATAGAGCAAAAACTGAAGCATTAAAAAAGGTGGAGAATAAAAAACTTGCAAAGGTTAATAAAAGCTCTGAAAAAACTGAAGCCAAAAGAAAGTTAAAAGAAGAAAAAGAAAGACTTAAACATGCAACAAAACAGGCAATAGAGAAGAAGAAAGAAAATGAAAAAGCAGAAATTGAACGAATTAGAGCTCTCGCTAGAGAGGAAGAAGAAAAAAGAAAATCAGATAAGCTAAAACATAAAGAAATTAAAAAGATGTTGCTATTAGAAAAGAAGTTATCTAAGAAGATAAAACAAAAATCAAAAAAGGCAAAGCAAAAATCTCAGGCTCAGGAAAACAAAGAAAATCTTATGAGAGAATTTTCTCAGAGAAAGAATGTGAATGCCCAGATGGAAGAATTCGTAGTTGAGCAGTTGGTAGAGCAAAGAGAGGCTTTCGAAGAAAAGATGGCAGCTACACTAGAAATAGAGCAAGAAAATGTAATAATTCCTACAGTAGAGATGAATAAGGAATTGGTGAAAATAGTAGAAATAAAACAGGAACGAGTGATCAGTCCAATAGTAGAACCAGTTAAGGTACATGACGCAAAAGTTTATAATGCAAAGACTACAGAAGTACATTTTTCAAAGCCTGAAAATGTAGCTGCTAATAAAAGTGAGGAACCTCCAGTGGTGAAAGAAATAACTTTAAGAGAGAAAAAGATAAAAGCTTCTACACCTGAAGAGGCAAAATTATTTGAAGATATTCTAAAGGAATTTTTAGCTTAAATCTTAAATGGTTCTTATGGAAGAGATTGTTCTGGAGTTACTAGTATAAGTGTACAAATGATAGCAAGGATAATACATAAAAGGTAGTAAAAAATATATTGAATAACAATCCTTACTTTGATAGAATAATAACGATATAGAACTGACAAAACCTGATAGGACTATTAAAGGAGAATAAGAAGATGAGTAGTAGAGTAACTTTAGATTATTCAGTAGCAAAAGGGTTCATTGCTGATTCTGAGATTGATATGATAGAAAATATTGCAGAAAATGCGAAAGAACTACTTTTGAGTAAAAAAGGTGCAGGAAATGACTTTTTAGGTTGGATTGACCTACCTGTAGATTATGACAAAGAAGAATTTGACCGTATACAAGCTGCAGCTGAAAAAATTAAAAATGATTCAGAAATTTTGTTAGTAGTAGGCATTGGTGGATCTTATTTAGGAGCTCGTGCTGCAATTGAATTTTTAAGACACAGTTTTTATAATGTGGCATCCAAAGAAATCAGAAAAACACCTGAAATATATTTTGTAGGTAATAATATTAGTAGCACCTACTTAAGCCATTTAATGGAAGTAGTAGGAGATAGAGATTTCTCTATTAATATGATTAGTAAATCAGGTACTACAACAGAACCCGCCATCGCCTTCCGTGTATTTAAAAAGAAATTAATTGAAAAATACGGTAAAGAAGAAGCAGCAAAAAGAATCTATGCGACAACAGACAAAGCAAGAGGAGCTCTTAAAAACTTAGCAACAGAAGAAGGCTATGAAAGCTTTGTTGTTCCCGATGATGTAGGTGGTAGATTCTCAGTTTTAACAGCAGTTGGTTTACTTCCTATTGCAGTTAGTGGTGCAGATATTAATCAATTGATGGAAGGTGCTAGATCTATGAGAGAAAGCTGCCTTAACAAACCATTTAAAGAAAATGATGCAGTACTTTATGCAGCAATTAGAAATGTTTTATTAAGAAAAGGTAAGAACATTGAAATTCTTGCTAATTACGAACCTGCTCTTCACTTTGTTTCTGAATGGTGGAAACAGTTATATGGAGAGAGTGAAGGAAAGGATCAAAAAGGTATATTCCCAGCAGCGGTTGATTTAACTACAGATCTTCATTCCATGGGACAATTTATTCAGGATGGCCAAAGAACTATGTTTGAAACAGTTGTTAATCTTGAAAAGTCTTCTCATGAGATACTTATAGAAGAGGAAGCAGTTGACTTAGATGGACTTAATTATCTTGCTGGTAAAAGTGTTGATTTTATTAATAAAAGTGCTATGAAGGGTACCCTACTAGCGCATACAGATGGTGGAGTTCCAAACTTAATTATAAATCTTCCAGAACAAAATGAGTTCTATCTTGGAGAATTGTTTTACTTTTTTGAATTTGCATGTGGCGTTAGCGGCTATATGCTAGGCGTAAATCCTTTTGACCAACCAGGCGTTGAAAGTTATAAAAAGAATATGTTTGCTTTACTTGGTAAACCGGGATTTGAAGCAACGAGAGAAGAGTTGTTAAAGAGACTGCAGTAATATACATGAAAGTATAGAGCAAGATAATATTATAGAGCTAGATATTAGATTAATGTATAGAATTAGATTTAAAAAGAGAATTAATTAGATAAAAGAATTGAACTAGTTTAAAACATAGAATTAGTTTGAAGTATAAAAACCATCCACAAAACATATGAGCCGATCTCCAATTGTTATTGATTAAGATTTACATTTTGGAGTCATACCGTTCATTGCTTTATGGATGGTTTTTTATTCGCTAAGAATAAAACATAAAAGCATAAGGATATTAGTTCTGTTTTATTCCCTGTATTATTTTTTGGAAGGAACATTATATTTATTGTATGGATTTCTCAAAATGCTGATAATCCTTGATTGACTTCCAAGAGCCACCCCAGGTAAAACCTCTATTTACAAATGCATTATAACAAACATCATCTTTCATAATATAATAGGGATTGTCAAGTGTTCGGTCATTATATTCATATCCTGTATTCGGTGAGACAATGATTTTAGAACCAGAAGCTTTTACATAAGGGTTATATAAAGGATTGATATCTATGGCTAATCCTAGAGCATGTTTGGATAGACTAGTAGAGCCTGTCATTGTCCTAAAGTTAAAGGAACTTGTATTGTTATCAGCCATGGAGGCTTCATCATCAGCCTCATATTCATCGATTAATACCATTTTTTCAATAGGATACTGTGCGAGATACAACTCTTTAAATATATCAGCAATATCCTTTGCAATCTGTTTGTTAACAATCAGTTCGCCAATGTGTGTCATTTGGTCAAAACCATAGTAAAGGACCCTTACATATCGTAGTTCGTCATATGGAACAGTACAATCCTGTTTATAAGACCTTCCATTTATCCGTAATTTTAAATTATCTTCAATCGTTTCATAGTAGAAGGCTATGTTAACAATGTCTTCCTTATGCTCGGATACATCTAGGATGGTACCAGCTTCTAGATCTGATAAGGTTTCTTTGGTAGGCAAAATCATATGAGAGGTACTTGATGATGTCTCAGTAGTAATAGATGAATCAACAATACCTGCATCCTCATTAGCTGCTATGGTGGGGGTGAGGTTTGTAATAGCTGTCTTATGTTGACCAGGTGTAGATGCTCCAAGAAATGTTACGAGGACATATCCACCCATAAGTAAAAAAAGAACTAAAAGGGGTATCAATCTTTTCATACTACACCTTAATCTTCCTCAATAACATGAATTTCTAGATAATCAAATTCAATTGCATCAATAAAGCTATCCGCACTAAATCTGGTTTTATCATGTTTTTTAAAGTCATCTATATTAGAATCTAGCCAAATAGGCTTAGATAGATCAAATTCATAGCAAATATCATCAATTGCTTGAAAAACTTTTTTGGTTCGGTTTAAATCCTCACTATCGTTACATATAACTATATCTCGCAATAAGCGGTTTTCTTTAAATACTTTAGCCCATAAACGGAACATGGAAACCTCCCATATTTTTTTCATTAGAATTAGATTTAGTATAAATGGTTTAGGAAGGAATGTAAAGGTAATGTAACATAAGGGGATAAAAAAATTTTGATAGGGAAAAATAAAACAATAAGATAATAAAACAATAAAGCTAGGTTAGGGGAAATATCTTAACTTATAGTTTGGGTAATTACATCACTAGGAGATGAATATCATGAACAATCAGGATAAAAAAGAAGTACCACCTAAAAAGCCAGAAATTGAAATTCCTAATCCATCACCAGCTGTAGTGCCTACACCAGAGCCAGATCAGATTAGGAATATCCCACATCAAGAAATTACAGAATCACCTATAGAAAGTCCCCCCACTGAGATTTCAGAGATTAGAACTTCTGAGATTACAGAAATGTAAACTATGCTCAATGAAAGGGCCCAGTATAGACGATGTAATACTGGTCCCCTATAAGCAAAGGAAAATTAGATGTTAGTAAAATAATGGAATAGTATAATAAAACTCTAATAAAATCTTATTGATAGTGGATTTGACAGTATATGTAAATTAAGATAAGATGGAGTATATATAAACAAAATAAACAATATAGGGAGCGGATACATGAAACTAATTATAAGTCATATAAAAAAGAAATATGGGAAAAAGGAAGTGTTACGTGACGCTTCTTATACCTTTGAAAATGGTAAGATTTATGGACTTCTTGGAAGAAATGGTGCAGGAAAGACTACATTATTTAATTGCATGAATGAAGATGTTAAGGTTGATTTTGGTACCTTTTCAATTGAAGAGGGAGGAAGTAGTCGACCATCTAATCCAGAGGATATAGGATATGTTTTCTCTACTCCAGTTGTGCCAGAATTTCTTACTGGAAGAGAATTTTTAAAGTTCTTCTTAGATATTAACACGGAGAAGATCAAGGATTTAAAGACGATAGATAAATATTTTGATATGGTAAGAATAGATATAAAAGACCGAGACAAACTTCTAAAAGACTACTCACACGGCATGAAAAATAAAATGCAACTTTTAATTAATTTTATTGCTAAGCCAGGTATTATGCTTTTAGATGAGCCTTTAACCTCCTTTGATGTTGTGGTAGCAGATGAGATGAAACAACTTTTACGTCAAATAAAAAGAGATCATATCATTATTTTTTCTACCCATATCATGGAATTAGCACTAGACCTTTGTGATGAAATTGTAATTTTAAATGAGGGATATCTAGAAAAAATAGATAAGCAAAATCTTGATAATATTCGATTCAAAGAAAAAATAATTGCTGCATTAAGAGGTGATGGAAATGATTAAAACCTTCGTTAACTCATTTAAACTAAAGAATACATATAAAGCAAATAGCATAATTTATGCATTAAAAACCATACCACTTATTAAAAAACTCTTACCGGATACCCTTTATGGAAGTGGTGGTTTGAAAAGCTTTGCCAACGGAATTAGCATTATAATAGAAATTGGATATACCCTTATAGGAAAAATGCTGTATCTTTTTTTAATGTTAGAGTTTCCCCTTGAACTTATGAAAAATAAGGATGCTGATACATTTGTACATTTGCTTTTCTTTTTAACGATAATTGGTGGATTGATGAATACGCATATGTTTAACCCTTCAAAGGATAAGTATTATGCAATGTTTATCATGCGATTAAATGCTAGAGAATATACCCTAACTAATTATTTATACTTTTTAATAAATACTTTTCTTGGATTTATACCCTTTGCAATATGGTTTGGGTTTGTTGAGGGAGTTGGGCTTTTAACTTGCCTATTAATCCCTGTTTTTATATGCGGTATTAAATTAATTGCAACTACTATTATGCTAAAGAATTGTAAAGATGGTGAAACGGTTATGAATGAAAATTTTCCACCAGTAATTGTTTGGGTGGGAGTAGTCATCTGTCTTTTGGCTGCATACGTATTACCTTATTTTGGATATATTATGAGCCAAAGGGTATTTATGGTTTTAGCCATGGGTGCTATAATAACAAGTGCTATTTGCATAGAGTACCTATTAAAATTTAAACATTATCGTTCTATATATAAGAATTTACTGGATACAAATAAATTTGCAATGAATACCAACAAGACCGAGATAATGCAAAAAAGTTACCACAAAAAAATAGTTATGGATATTAGTCAGACCAGTAATAAATCAGGTTATAAATATTTTAATGAGTTATTTATGAAAAGACACTCTAAAATGTTAACCAAATCTGCTAAAAAAATAACTGCAATATTGTTTTTGGTGCTAATTGCTGCGTCCCTGGCTTGTTTCTACATACCAGAAATGAAGGCATTAACAAATGTATGGATGTTAACATTTTTACCATATTTTCTGTTTGTGATGTACATGATTAACCGGGGTGGAGCCATATCTTTGGCTATGTTTATGAATTGTGATCATAGTATGCTAAGCTACAGCTTTTATCGACAACCAAAGGCAATTCTACTCTTATTTATGGAACGGTTAAAATACATTACCCTAATTAATCTTATGCCAGCTATTGTTATAGCCTTAGGTCTTCCTTTTCTTTTGTTTATTTCAGGTGGTACAGATAATTTGGTAAATTATGTGATACTGTTTATATCTATTATTGCGATGTCAGTATTTTTCTCTGTTCATACTTTAGTGATGTATTATTTGCTGCAGCCTTACAATGCCAATATGGAAATGAAAGGTGCCATTTATACCATAGGTAATATGGTTACATACTATATATGCTTTTATGCCATTGGTAAAAAAGTTTCAACCTTAATTTTTGGGGTCGGCGTAACCTCTTTTTGTATTATTTATGTGGTAATAGCATTGTTCTTGGCTTATCGTTTGGCTCCTAAAACTTTTAAATTACGAGCATAGGATTTACTGCGTAAGCCTTGCTTTTTAAACCCGCTTATTATAGAATAAAGCATAGAGAAAGAATAGAGAAAACAAGATTGAAACGAAAGGAGATGGTTAGTATGGAAGGGCAGCAACGCAGAGAAATATTAGTTAAGTTATTGCAAAATTCAAAAGAGCCTATCTCCGGAACGGAGTTAGCGAAAAAGCTTAATGTAAGCAGGCAAGTAATTGTGCAAGATATTGCACTTTTAAGAGCAGTGAATAAAGATATTTTATCAACCACCAAAGGGTATATGATATATCTAAGGGAGGAAGAAAAAGCGAATAGATGTTTTTTGGTAAAGCACACCAATGATGAAATAGAAGATGAACTATGTACCATTGTTGATAATGGAGGTAAGGTATTAGATATTATTGTAACCCATGACTTATACGGCGAAATTGCTGTTGATTTAATTATTAAAAACAGACAGGACGTATACGATTTTATGAAACGGGTGAAGCTTAAGAATACAGTGCCTTTAAAGGAATTAACGGATGGTGTTCATTTGCATACAGTGGAGGCAGACTCTGAGGAGATACTAGATCAAATAGAGAAAGCACTAAAAGATAAAAACTACCTAATGTCTGAGATGTGATATAAAATAATATAAAATAGTGTTTAGTGGGTTAATTATGAAGTAAATGTAAAATAAGAAATTACAAGGACAACTAAGAAATAAACAAGGACAACTAATAATAAACAAGGTCAACTAAGATTTCTTTGACAACTAGTATTACAATTGGTAAAATATATTGGAATTATAAGATGTATAGAAAAGCAAATTAAGAGGAAGTTAAACCATGTCATATACTGCATTGTATAGAAAATTCCGGCCCCTAGATTTTACAGATGTAAAGGGACAGGACCATATAGTAACAACCTTAAAGAATCAAATTAAGGCAGACAGAGTAGGTCATGCTTATTTGTTCTGTGGGACAAGAGGAACTGGTAAGACGACCATTGCAAAAATACTTGGTAAGGCAGTTAATTGTGAACATCCCGTAGAGGGTGATCCCTGTAATACCTGCCCTACTTGTAAATCCATTCAGAGCCAGACCTCTATGAATGTAATTGAGATAGATGCTGCTTCTAATAATGGTGTAGATAATATCAGGGAAATTGTTGATGAGGTGCGGTACTCACCAACAGAGGGCAGATATAAAGTATATATTATTGACGAGGTCCATATGCTTTCAGCAGGAGCATTTAATGCTTTACTTAAAACCTTAGAAGAGCCACCGTCTTATGTTATCTTTATACTAGCCACAACAGAAGCACATAAAATACCCATAACAATTCTCTCAAGATGTCAAAGATATGATTTTAAAAGAATTACAGTTGATACCATTGCCTTGAGATTAACAGATCTTATGAAGCAAGAAGAGGTAAGTGCTGAAGAGAAAGCAATTAGATATGTTGCAAGAATGGGCGATGGTTCTATGCGTGATGCACTTAGCTTATTGGATCAGTGTATTGCCTTTTACTTTGGTGAGACATTAACATATGATAAAGTTTTAGAAGTCCTAGGTGCTGTAGACATAGAGGTATTTGCAAGATTACTAGATAATGTGTTGAATTCTGATGTTACTGGATGTATGTTTTTACTAGAAGAATTGATTATTGGAGGCAGGGAATTATCTCAGTTTACTGTTGATTTTACCTGGTATTTAAGAAATCTATTGCTTGTTAAAACATCAAAAGATGCAACAGAAGCAGTGGATGCCACGAAGGAAAACATGGCTTTGTTACAAAATCAAGCCAAACAACTGGATGTAGATAGACTAATTCGATATATAAGGATATTTTCAGAATTGTCTAATCAGATTAAATATGCTTCACAAAAGAGAGTAATGGTTGAAGTGGCTTTGATTAAACTATGCAAACCTCAGATGGAAAACAACTATGAGGATATTTTAAATCGCTTGAAGCTACTAGAAGATAAGATTGAAAGCGGGAATATTAGCATAAGTCAGAGTGCTCCTAATATAGAGAAAGTTGTTAAACGAGAAGAGAAAAAACCGGTTATATTACCACAGGCAGTATCTAGTGATTTAACAGAAATCGCCAAAGACTGGAACAACATTGTGGGGGCAACCTCCCTTCTTACAAAAGCAGCTCTTACCAATGCCAGACCTAGTGTAGGAAATAACAACATGTTACTTTTGGTGTTTCAGGATTCCATGGACAAAGATTTGGTGTCCCAGGAAATTCATATGAAGGAACTTAAGGATATTATCAGAAAAAGAGTACAAAAAGAAGTGGAAATACAAACAAAACTGCTAGAACAGGGAAAGGAATCCATGGAGGATATCCCAGATCTTAGACATATATTTAAAGATGTTACAATTGAATATGAAGATTAAGTGTAAGAAATAGAAAGAAAAGGAGAATTATAAGATGGCAAAACGTGGAGGATTTCCAGGCGGATCAATGCCTGGCAACATGAACAATTTAATGAAACAAGCTCAAAGAATGCAAAAGCAGATGGAGGAAAAAACCAAAGAAATAGAAGAAAAAGAATGGGAAGCTTCAGCCGGCGGTGGTGCTGTTATTGTAAAAGTATCCGGTAAAAAAGAAGTTACTTCTGTTACTTTATCTAAAGAAGTAGTTGATCCAGATGATATAGAGATGCTTCAGGACTTAATTATGGCAGCAACCAACGAAGCACTTCGTAAGATGGAAGAAGAATCACAGTCAGCAATGAGTCAAATCACTGGAGGACTCGGTGGTTTAGGCGGAGGATTTCCTTTCTAATGAACTACTACAGCAGTCAGATTAGCAAATTAATTGAAGAATTATCAAGGCTGCCGGGGATCGGAGGAAAGACCGCCCAAAGACTTGCATTTCATATTATTAATATGCCTGCAGACCAAGTAAATAATCTGTCTCAGGCCATAACATCAGCTAAATCAAATGTTAGGTATTGTACAGAATGTCATACCCTAACAGACAGCGAATTATGCCCTATTTGTGCAAGTGAAAAAAGAGATCACCATATTATTATGGTAGTCGAAAATCCTAGAGATTTAGCTGCCTATGAAAAAACAGGAAGATTTGATGGGGTATATCATGTACTTCATGGTGCTATTTCGCCTATGCTTGGGATTGGACCAGA
>JBKEAO010000012.1:0-52270 GCA_047972335.1 Anaerocolumna sp.
ATACAAACTGCACCTTCGATAATTTCCACTTTCTTGTATTCACACAACTTCTTTATTATTTCTCTTACTTCTACCTTTACCTGACCATATAACACTTTCTGTCTATATTTTGGAATAAACACTATATGGTACTGGCATTTCCATCTACAATGTGATAAACTTTTACTGTCCATTGGATGCCTCCTATGTATTTTGATTTTGGCTTGCGATACCATTATCATAATAACATAGGAGGCTTTTATATTGTCTTCCAAGCTACTGCTTATTCCATTCTCCCCAGCTTAGCTGGGGGATTAGTGTTTTCATTTATATTTAATCAGTCGAAATCGAATATTCAACAAACTGGATATTGTTTTATTAGGTGATTGGGTTATTGGTGATTGTTTTAGTTAAAGGATTGGGTGGTTGGTGATTGTTTTAGTTAAAGGATTGGGTGGTTGGTGATTGTTTTAGTTAAAGGATTGGGCAATCGGGTTGTTGGAGATTTTTATTTTATAGGATATTTGATTAATCGTTTAAGTTCATATAAATTTTAAGGGCAAACACAATGGTAAGAAATTTTGTTAAGTACTTTAATAAAACTTCAACTCCAATGGCATGTTGTGTTGGTTTATGGGTTTTAATACTATATTATGGTGTATTAGTGGATATTTTGCAGATATGTGTTATATAAAGTCATACTGTTTTTTGTGCAATATTATAAATATTTTAACATTTTACGGAAATATATATTGCAATCATTATATAATAGTTATATAATGTTTTTGTACTTAATCGTTTTAGTTAGTCAATATACACATTTAATTAAATAATAAACACTGTTAACTTAGGAGGAACCAGAATGGTATCAATGAAAGATATTTCTGCCGCATGTAATGTCTCAGTGGCAACCGTTAGCAAGGCATTAAATGGGCATAAGGATATAGGTGCAGAAACCAAACAGATGGTTCAAAGAATTGCCAAAGAGATGGGTTATTTCCCAAACTCCTCTGCTAGAACTTTAAAAACAAATAGAAGTTATAACTTAGGTGTTTTATTTATAGATGAAGCAAGAAGTGGTCTGACACATGATTATTTTGGTACTGTATTAGAACATTTTAAAGTGACCGTTGAGAAGGAAGGCTATGACATTACTTTTATAAGCGGCAGCAAACAACGCAAGGATAAAATGTCTTATCTTGAACACTGTAAATATAGAGGTCTCGATGGTGTGGTCATTGCATGTATTGATTATAATGATCCAGAAGTCATTGAGTTGGTAAAAAGTGATCTTCCAATCGTTACAATTGACCATTTATTTAACGATAAGACTTCAATTATGTCAGACAACATCAAGGGAATGAGAGATTTATTTACATACATATACGAATGCGGACATAGAAAGATTGCCTATATCCATGGAGAACAAACTTCTGTAACTAGAAGTCGTCTGTCCAGTTTCTATAGATGTGCAGAGGAATTTGGTCTTGAAATACCTGATGAATACATTAGAGAATCTGCCTACAGGGACACTGAGAAGACTGCATATATCACCAACGAATTACTAGACCTTATGGATCCTCCAACTTGTATTTTATTTTCTGATGATTTTGCAACTTTTGGTGGTATAAATGCTATCAAAGGAAGGGGTCTTAAGATACCTACTGATATATCCATTGCGGGATACGACGGTATTAGATCCACACGGTTTATTGACCCTATGTTAACTACCATCAATCAAGACACACAGACTCTAGGACAGTATGCTGCCAAGAAGCTAATTCATTTAATTGAGAAACCCAAAACTGCATTGGTCGAATATGTGGTTGTACCAGGTGAACTTATAAAGGGATCGACTGTCAGGGATATACGATGAAGAAGTATTAAGGGATGTCATTATATTCAATTACATTTATCAAACTATTTGAGCTACTATTAGGTTGTACATTGTTTCTTAATATTTGAGATGCTATAAGTTTTGGCATATTGTTTCTTGATATTTGAAATGCTAATAAATTTAGGCAGCAAAAGAAATTGCAAGTTAAGGTACAAAAGAAATGAATCAAACAACATGGTGAGGCAAAGTAAAGCTGATATTTTTACCCATAGGGTAATCATATAAAGGTACACTACTATTATAATTTTTTAAGGAGGATTATATTTATGAAAAGAAAGTTATTAAGTATTCTGTTAGTTTGCATCATGGCGATTTCATTACTTTCAGGTTGTGGCAGCAAAAAAGATACTGACACAGCTACTGACGCACAACCAACTACTGAGGCTACACAAGAAGTTGAACCTACCCCTACTGAGGAAGTGGCTGCTACAGAAGCTCCCGTTGAAGGCGGCTTGGCTTACAAAGGAGACCTAGAGCTTATGCATTTCTCTACTTCAGAGGAGTCCCAAGGAAATGGTGGTTCTGATGGTTTTCGTACTGTCATTGGCAACTGGGAAAGCGCTCATAAAGACATTAAACTTAGCCAAAACATTTTAGCAAATGCAGATTACAAAGTTCAGATTGCAACTCTTGCAGGTGCTAACGATTTGCCTGATGTTTTCTTGTTACAAGGTATGAATACGAAGACTTGGGCGGAACAAGGTCTTATTATGGATATGACTGATATCATCAGTGCTTCACCTTATGCTGATAAGTATGATAATTCCTTATTCTATCCATTTACTGCTGATAGTAAAATATATGGTCTTCCAGCCTTAACTGGCGGTACTTGTGCAGTTGTTGTTTATGATTCTAAAGTTTGGGCAGATGCAGGTTTTGACAAATTCCCTGAAACTTGGGCTGATGTAGTAAAGGCTAAAGATTATTTCTCAGCACAGGGCATTGATACCATTGCTTTTGGTAACGGTGGAAAATGGCAGGCTAACTCTTGTTTTCTATCTACAGTTGGCGATAGATTCACAGGTTCTGACTGGACTCACTCCTTAATCGAAAAGAAAGGCGCAGCTTTTACTGATCAATCATTTGTTGATGCACTTAAATTTACACAGGATATTTTTGCAAGTGGTGTATTTAATGCTGATTTTAACGCAATCACTAACGAAGATGCAAGAGAATATTACATTGCTGGTGATGCTGCTGCTTTCATTGGTGGTAACTGGGACGTTTCCTATATTCAAGCTACTTTAGCAAATACTGATCTTTATAATACAACTAAATTTGCAGTCATTCCTCAACCAGACGGCGCTACTGCTTCTACTAATACACACAATATCGGTCTTGGTTATGCAGTTGCTATCAATGCTAAATTAGCAGATGATCCTGAAAAATTAGCTGCTGCTATAGATTTGGCTTATGAAATCACTGGTCCTGCTTTTGCAGAATATGTTGCTGCTAATTATGCACTTGGTGGTTTAACTAAAGTTGATAACGTTGACTTAAGTAAGTTCGACCAGTTCACACAAGATTTCTATAACTTCTCCTATGTTGATAACAAGGCTTGTGAAATCTATGATTCTTATATTTCTAGCGCAGTTTGGGATGTATTTAATACTGATGTTCAAAGTATGTTAAATGGTGCCATTGCCCCAGAAGATGTTGCTGCTAATGCACAAAAGTCCTATGAAGAGAATTATTAAAGCAATTAAACTACTCATGGATAGTACATCTTATAACAAATAAGTATTTAACTAAATAAATAATAAATTATACGTAGGATATGATTATAAACTTATATGCAATTATAAAGTAAATAAAACAGGCCTTATCCAAATGTTAAGTTTCTAGGGTAAGGCCTGCACAATTATATATATAAGGAAAAACATGCGTATATTTACATCACTATTCACATAACGTGTAATATCTATATGCATCACATTAACAATCTTATTGTATTGATGAACAAGTCACAATTTTACTACTTTAATTAGGAGGCGATACCACATGCTTAGTTCCATCCGTCCCAAAAACCGAGTCATCTTTGCTTATCTGCTGCTTCCACTTGCGTTATATTTATTTGCAGTTTTTGTTCCTTTAATAACAGCTGGTTTTTATAGTTTCTTTGACTGGAAAGGTGGTCCAAACAAAACATTTTCAGGACTTGATAATTATATTCAGCTGATTCAGGATAAAGTATTTTGGAGTTCCTTTGGTCATAATATTTATTTAGTTGCAGCTTGTATTATTGGTCAAATCGGTATAGCTTTTATCTTTGTATTAATGATTAATTCCCGCTTGGTTAAGTTAAAGGGGATACACAGAACCTTCGCTTTCTTTCCTAGCACAGTAGCGGCTGTATCCATTGGTTTTATCTGGACAATGGTTTATGATTACAAAAGAGGTATTATTAATTGGTTTTTAGAGTTAATTGGTAAGCCAGAGTCTGTTAAAGTTTGGCTAAACGAGCCTAAATTAGTTATGTTTCTAATTGCAATTCCTCTTATTTGGCAATATATTGGCTATTATATGGTTATAATTTTATCTGCCATATCCTCTGTGGATCAGGAAATATTTGAAGTGGCAGAATTAGATGGTGCAAACGCATTTCAAAGGGCAATTTATATAATAATTCCTTTAATTAAAAATACATTGTTAGTTTGTATTACCCTGTGTGTGGCTGGAAATATGAAAGCCTTCGACCATATTTATGTTATGACGTCGGGTGGTCCCGGTAATGCCTCCATGGTTATGGCACTTTATGGCTATAACATATCCTTTGCCCAGCAAAATATGGGATATGGTAGTGCAATTTCTATCGGTATTTTTGTTACCAGCTTAGCGGTAATTGGCGCTACTCAATTACTTGTTAAGTTCCTTTCAAAAGAGAGAGGAGGTCATTCCTATGAGTAGTCCTAAAAAGTCATCATCTGGTTTAGATCTATCAAAGAAAGTCAAGAATTTTGTAATGGGTGCCTTCTCTAACTTGGTATTACTTATTTTTTCCTTATCCTGTATTTTTCCATTGGTTTGGATGTTTTATTCCTCACTTAAGGAAAAAAGAATTTTTAATGCGGATATTATAGGACTTCCAAAGGCTCCAACCATTAGTAATTACATAAAAATACTTACCAACAAAGATTATCATATTGCGGCTTCTGTCATTAACAGCTTAAGAACCACCTTAATATCTGTTACTTTAATTATTTTATGTGGTTTTATTATTGGTTATATTTTATCTAGAATTAACTTTCCAGGGAATAGGCTCTTATATGTTATTTTACTTATGGGTATGTTAATTCCAATTCACTCGTTATTAGTACCTATTTATGTAGTATTTACAAATACTGGACTTAATAATAAATGGTTTACTCTTACCATTCCATACATTGCATTTGGTCTTCCTATTGCAATCTTTTTAGTAGAGGGCTATGTTAAGGCAATTCCTATTTCCTTAGAAGAAGCCGCAGCAATCGATGGCAGTAGTTTTTCTAGAACTTTGTTTTCAATTATTATGCCCCTTTGCAGACCAATTCTTACAACCATCGGTATTATTCAAACCTTTGCTTGTTGGAATGAGTTTTCCTTTGCTTTGGTTTTAATTAAAAAACAGACCCTGCAGACAGTTCCACTAGCTATGACACAGTTTACTGGGCAATTTAGCTCTGATTATCCTAAAATTATGTCGGCTATGCTTATTACAATGTCTCCAATTGTTTTATTTTACTTTATATTTAGTAAACAGATTATTAAGGGAATGGTAGCTGGTGCGGTGAAGGGATAATAAGCTCCTATAAGTTTGTTATCTTGTATCTAGTTTAGTTTATAATTTTTTAACGCCCTTACAGTAGAATGAACTTTTACTGTAAGGGCTTATTATTTGCTAATAGCGAACAATCTATTTTTGGTATTAGTATTAGATACAAATGCTCCAATCCACACTTAGTAGCTATGCAGATTGGAGCATTTCTCATATATAAATATAATTTTGATATCATTATGTCTTTCAAATTGTTCCTCTAATAATTAACCCCATGGAAGCGATATTTAAACGCAACTTTAGCTTTATATTGGATGAACCTAAACATGGGGCCAATTTGATATTGTAGGATTGTATATTGGGTTGTCACTTTAATGTTTTAAAGCTTCAACGTTATACCACTTTGACTTATTCAATATATACCAAATTATATAGCACTTATATCCATTAGTCAAGCTGTGACAATTTTTGTGACATGAAATCTTTGATTATTTTTGCTTTTTTTTGATTTTTCTTGTTTATTTATCTTAAATGCTTTATTTAGACACAATTTATATTATTAGGACTAATCTACATTGCCAGATGATATCTATATTGCTAGGTGATATCTATATTGCTAGGTGATATCTATATTGCCAGGCTATAACTTATATTACCAGGTGATAATCCATCATATATTCAACTCTTTTTTTCCAGGTTATAAGCCAAATGATTTACTTGATCCATTTGTTCTTTTAGTAGCTTAACGGCTTGGTTTTGCTCATCAATGGTTGATTTTATGGAGATTACCATAGCTGTATTCTCTTCACCAACGGCAACTAAGTTATTCATCTCCCTGCTTATCTCATCAATTTCTTGGCCTACTTTATTAATAATGATATGCTCTTCCTCCATGACAGATCTAGCTTTTGCAGTAGTAACATGAATGTCTGTAAATAGTTCTGTTAGATTCTCCATCTCAAGTACTCCCTTTTGGGCCGTTTTAGAACCTGCGGAAATCTTATTAGATACTTTCTCTGCAATCTGAACAAGCTCTGAAAGAATGGTGTGAATATTGCCTGAAGCTCTTACACTTCCTTCTGATAAAGTTCTAATTTCATCAGCAACCACTGCAAATCCTCTACCGTGCTCTCCTGCTCTTGCCGCTTCAATGGAGGCATTTAAGGATAACAGATTGGTCTGACTAGCAATTCCATTGATTTCTTCCAGAATAGAATTAATACTCTTCATTTGTACCATTAATTCATTGGCAACCGTAAGGGCATCTCCAACTTCTAAGGACATACTTGCAAATTCCTTCTTTACCACTTCAACTCCTGTATTTCCCTTATCTACAGAGTCAACCACCATAGTAAAGCTTTGGTCTAAATCCTTGGCTATTTCTTTATTTCGATTGATTGCTGCCACAGTATTATATGTATTTTCATTGATGTTAGTAATTCCCTCCATCATACTATCCATTGCTTCAGTTATTTGATCTGCGGATTCTTGAATACTACCTGCATGTCCTGATACACCATCTACTAACTCATTACTTTGACTTACAGCAATATTTAAATCCTTGGCAGTTTGTAGGGCTGTCTCATTCTGGTCTGTAATTTTTTCAAGCATATTTTTTGCTTGTGTCATCATCTCTTCACCGCGTTTTGTAGTAAATCCCATGATAAAAGTAACAGCTATCAATAATATGGTTTTCGCTAATGCTCCTGAAATAGTAGCATTCTCCATACCTTCTATATAGACAGGATTAATAATCGATAATACAAACATGTATCCACAAATAGGAAAGATTGCATAGTAGATATATTTTGTTATTAAATAACTAGATGCCATTCCTAGTATTATGTACAATGCAAATATAGCTGAGGAACTTCCACCAACTAATACACTATAAGTTAGGGTTGCTATTCCCACATTCCACATCATTAACATTATTTTAACAAAATCTTGCCTGACTAGAAAGTAGGTTATTGTTGCTAATATTCCCGATGTGATGAGGCACACACAAGCTTTTATGGTGTTAGTTGATACGCCAAACTTAGAATATGACATGACAATTAAGATAATTACACAACAGATAATAATGTACAAATTATTTCTATGATTCTTTTTCATAAACCCTCCACAAGTAACTACTTCTTATTTTTAAAAATCACCTTCTATTATATTTCTTTTTTCCAATTTTTTCAACAATATTTGTTCTGTTAAATATGTGAAAATAGGCCTATATATGGGAGTTTATATGTACTGTTAAATATTTAATAATGATGACTCAAACTTCGTACAAAATAAGTTGTCCTACTACTTGATAAATTCAGCATTTAGATTATCGATATTATCGAGAGCCAGACCTTTTTATTGTTGTTCCGATTTATAATTTGGAAGTTACTAATGGCTTATAACTTTAGTAAAGCAGATAAAAAATGTTGTGTTTTGACTGAATTTATCTAGTATAATAAAGATTTTTAACTGCGAAGTTTGAGATAATAATAGTGATAGTAATAATATATTATAAAGAAGAATTATAAAGCTGGATGGAAATGAATGGCTTCACTTCCTCCAGCTTTATAAATAGATGAAATCTCTTACATTGTTGATTTATCGAGCTATAACTAGGTAATTAAAATGTAAATGACTCTTCTATCCCTGCCCACTTTTGGTCCTTCTCACTAAGAGTAAGAGGGGTTCCATCTTCTAATTCATACCCAACACTTAAAGCATTTCCTTGATACGTACCTATAACTTTAGGCCACTGTATTCCAATGGAAGGATCGTTCCAGGAGAGACCACCTTCATCGCTAGGACGATAAAAGTCTGTGCATTTATAGCAAAATTCAGCCACGTCAGATAAGACAAGAAATCCATGGGCAAAACCTTCTGGTATATAAAACTGCTTTTTGTTCTCTTCTGTTAACTCAATCCCAAACCACTTTCCATAGGTTTTTGAATCTTTTCTTAAATCTACGGCAACATCAAACACAGAACCCTTTATTACCCTAACTAGCTTTCCTTGTGGATATTCTTTTTGAAAATGAAGGCCGCGAAGGACACCTTTTGTAGAGCAGGACTGATTATCCTGCACAAACTTCATGGTAAGTCCAGCCTCTATCATGTCTTTCTCATTATAGGTCTCCAAAAAATATCCACGGCTATCGCCAAAAACTTGTGGTGTAATAATGCATAGACCTTCTATTCCACCAGCATTTTTTTCTACTTTAATATTCCCCATATGCTCTGACTCCTACTATTTTTAAGCTTTTAGATCATTGTGCTATAGTAATATACATCCAATGGTTATCATCTATTTCTGTTTTTTTTGTTTTTACTATCTGTTTCTTTTTGTTTTTTCTATCTGTTTCCATACATTTCTTCATAATAATTCTTATATTCACCAGATATAATAGTTTCCCACCATTCCTTGTGTTCTAGATACCACTGAATGGTTTTTTGAATACCATCTTCAAATTTAGTCTCAGGTAGCCAACCAAGTTCATTATGAATCTTAGTCGGATCAATGGCATAGCGCATATCATGACCTTTACGGTCCGTTACATAAGTTATTAAACTCTCTGGTTTATCTAAGGCTTTGCAGATAATCTTCACAATATCAATATTTTTCATCTCATTGTGACCACCAACATTGTACACTTCACCAACGCGCCCTTTATGAAGAATTACATCAATTGCTTTACAATGATCTTCTACATAAAGCCAATCACGAACATTTAGACCTTCTCCATATACAGGGAGTGGCTTGTCATTCAATGCATTGGCAATCATTAAGGGGATTAATTTTTCTGGAAAATGATATGGTCCATAATTATTGGAACAGCGGCTTATAGACACTGGCAATCCATAGGTTCTGTGATAAGCTAAAACCAGCAGATCTGCGCCTGCCTTAGAGGAACTGTATGGACTGCTGGTATGGATTGGTGTTTCTTCAGTAAAGAACAGATCAGGCCTGTCTAGCGGAAGATCACCATATACTTCATCGGTAGATACCTGATGATATCTTTCTATACCATATTTGCGACAAGCATCCATAAGTACTGAGGTTCCAATTATATTAGTATCAAGAAACACTTGAGGATTTTCTATGGAACGGTCTACATGGCTTTCTGCTGCAAAGTTAACTACCATATCTGGATGCTCTTCTTCAAAAAGTTGATCTATTGCTTCACGATCTGTTATACTATTTTTAACAAAACGGAAGTTAGGGTGGTTCATAACTGGTGCAAGGGTTGATAAATTACCTGCGTAGGTAAGTGAATCCAGACATATCATTCGGTAATCTGGATATTTATTTAACATATGAAAAATGAAGTTACTTCCGATAAATCCGGCACCGCCAGTTACTATAATATTCATTGTTTGATTCTCCTCATACATTTTATTAGATTAAAACACTTGATTAATTACAAGCCTTCCTTTGCGTTGTTTTGCTTTCTAGAAAGTGATGATTTATTATCTAAGATTATTTTAGTATAACATCAAGATATTTTCCATCAATTACGTCCTTAAGATACTGCCCATATTGATTCTTCTTAAGAACTTCATAAACTTTAAGAATATCTTCCTTTGTAATCCAACCATTTAGATATGCTATCTCTTCTAAACAGGCAATCTTTCTGTGTTGGTGAGATTCAATTGTTTTTACAAAATTAGTTGCCTCAACTAAGCTTTCATGAGTTCCTGTATCTAGCCAGGTAAATCCTTGACCAAGTAATTCAACATTTAACTGTTCATTTTCAAGATAGATACGGTTTAAATCAGTAATCTCTAGCTCACCACGAGCACTTGGCTTTAGATTTTTTGCATATTCTATTACTTTGTTATCATAGAAGTAAAGACCTGTAACACAGTAGTTACTCTTAGGTTTTGCAGGCTTTTCTTCTATTGTAATAGCTCTGCCCTCCTGATTAAATTCTACAATGCCAAAACGTTCTGGATCGTCAACATAATAACCAAACACAGTGGCACCCTTACCTGATTCTGCATTTTGTACCGCAGCTTTTAGACGTTTCTTAAGTCCATGACCTGCAAAGATATTATCGCCAAGAACCATTGCTACACTATCTGTTCCTACAAATTCCTCTCCAATAATAAATGCCTGTGCAAGACCATCTGGACTTGGCTGAACAGCATAGGTTAAATTAACACCAAATTGGTGTCCATCTCCTAAAAGTGCCTCAAACAATGGAGTATCCTGAGGTGTTGAAATAATTAAAATGTCACGAATACCTGCATCCATTAATACAGACATTGGATAATAAATCATTGGTTTATCATAGATTGGAAGTAATTGTTTGGACGTTACCATCGTTAGTGGGTAAAGTCTTGTACCGGAACCTCCGGCTAGTATTATTCCTTTCATTGTGGTACCTCGCTTATTGTATTATTTTTGTAATTCTTTTTTTATTTCTTTTTGTAATTCTTTTTTTATTTCTTTTTGTAATTCTTTTTTTATTTCTTTTGTGTTTCTTTTGTAATTTTTTTTGTGTTTTCTTATATTATGTTTTGATTTCTATCAACGGTTAAGGACATTATAAAAGGTGCCCTGGGGGCACCTTCAAGTACTTTTTTTAAAATTTATTAATTTTTTTAATTTTTTGCATTTTATTAGTTAGTTGTATTTATTTTGTGGCAACTTCCGTATATATACACCAAATATTATATTCCATCCTGTAAATTTATATTTATTAAATATACAAAGCTCAGATGTAAATTGCCAATGCCACTCTATCTATTGCACAAGAAAAAACCTGCTTCCTTTGTAATCATGAATCCTTTTTGCACTCTTTTCTTTACAAAGGTGCGAAAATCCTTGAAACGATCTAGTATATACTGATTCTGATTTCCGTGGCAGGATAGTATATAAGAAATTAATGGTTCTGCTTCTGTTACTAATAAGAAATCTTCATACGGCACCCAGTGAATATTACCGAAGGAGCTCTCTAGTATCTCAAAACCATTTTCCTTACCAAACTTCTCGTATAACTTATCAGCGGAAAGTAGAATACGGTTGTCAAAATCATAAGCTAACTGGCTGACTTCTTTCATATGATTACTTCCATAGGTACTGCAGATAAACACCCCATCAGGCTTTAGTACTCGTTTTACTTCAGAACAAACCTGATCTATGTCCTCACAATAGAATAGAACATGATTACCGATGACAATATCAAAGCTATTGTCCTTATGAGGTATCTTATGGCAATCAAAAGACTCAAAATGAAATCGTTTATCCCTACTTCCTATGGTTCGCCTTGTATCTCGAATCATTCCCTCTGAAATGTCTGAAAGAGTGATATGTATATCGGTAGGCAACTCCCCCAGATTCTCTGTCCAAAGGGTTCCATCACCACAGCCAACTTCAAGGACCTCTATGTCAGTTTTTAATTGGCACTGTTCATAAATCCACGGAAACCACCCTTGTTTATTCGTAGCGTATAGGTTGTGTAGATTTATTCTTGCTGAAATATTTGAAGCATTCTGGTATTGATTCTTTAAACTCTTCTCCATACCCATAAGATGAATTAAGTCAAGCATCTGGCTCCAGTCTATAGACTTGTCCGTCTGTACAGCCTCTTTGGTCTTTCTGATTGTCTGTGCTACTAGCTCCATCTGTTCTATTCTATCCTCTACAAGTTTTAACTGTAGACTTAAGGAATCTGCCATAAAGTGATAGTCTGTATCGTCAATGGTCATTCCTTTTATGTCTTCTAAGGAAAACCCTAGATATTTTAACAGGAGAATCTGCTGCAGTCTTGCTAAATCAGCATCTGTATAGCACCGCGCCCCAGACGGGGTAACGTAGGAGGGAATCAATATATTATGCTCATCATAATAGCGTAAAGTTTTTTTTGTTATGTGTGCCATATTGGCAAATTGACCTGAAGAATAGTAGATAGAGTCCTTCATTGTATACCGCGTCCTTTCTAGGGATATATCTAGATTATAGCAAAGTCTGCTAGGTATCGCAATATGAATGGCTGGGATAAGTGTTTAATTCCTTATTCCACCAGTATTATCTCCTCGTTTTGCATTCCATTCTAATATTTGATAGATCAGCTATTTACTTTTAAAGCTATACAGAAAAAGGTGGTAGTACGGCTTAATTACACCTATTGCTATTGAGTTGTACTACTCTTACAGCTTTAATACATAAGTAGCCAATCATCATACCGATTACATTATTGAGTATATCATCTAACTCAGTAAATCCCCGTTTTGTCATATACTGCGTTACTTCAATAGTTAAACTACTAATAAATCCAATAAAAATAATTACTTTCACGGAATCAAATTTACTACTTATAAATGGTAACATAATTCCATATGGAACAAACATCAAAACATTTTCTATGGCATAGATCCTGTCCCCAATTTGCCCTATAAATATACGGAATATTTGAAGTCTTACCTCAAATCTTGATCCAGGTTCTCTCGTTAATAGTGTTAAACATATGATCATGAAACAATATGCGTAAAATACAGACATAAAAAGGAAACGAGTGACACCATTTTTATCATATATGACTTGATCAGTTGCACTTCTTCTTTTTATATATATAAGTAAATTACTACTTATCATACTTATTGATATCCCAACTAAAATAGCTATGGGAACATATTTCATCGCACTTATGATATCCATAATCATTTGTTCCATTTCTCTATACCAAACCTTCAGCTTTATTGTATTTTTAATTATTGACGAATTTGATATATTTACACATACCTACAGATAAAAACCTCTTCCATTTTATGTATTCTCTTGCTATAATTATCATGTAAATATTTTACATATTGGAGGATGGTAGTATGTTAAAAATACTCTTAATTGATGATGACATTGAAGTACTAAGAATAAACCATAAATTTCTAATGAACGAAGGTTTTAAAGTCTATTCAACAAACATTCCAGATAAAGGTATACATATAACACAGCAAAAGAAACCAGATTGTATCATTCTTGATATTATGATGCCCCATATGAATGGTTATGAGATATGCCGCAAAATACATAGCTTTACTGATACGCCGATCATATTCTTAACCGGCTGCGATTCTGAGAATGATAAAATAAATGGTTTAACACTTGGAGCCGATGATTATATCGTAAAGCCTTATAGTCTGCATGAATTAAAAGCACGTATTCATGTTATTGTACGAAGATCTGCCGGTATTAATTCTGATTCAAAGAATTCCCAGCTTATTTTCAATGACTTGGTAATTGATAAGCTAAAACATAAGGCTTATTATCGGTCTGAGGACTTATTATTAGCAAATCGCGAATATGAAACCTTGTTATATTTAGCAGAACATCCCAATCAAGTAGTCTCTTTTGAGGAATTAGGTACATCTATATTGGGTTCCTTTCTAGACAGTGACCGTCGTCTCATTATGGTAATAGTGAGCCGTTTACGTAAAAAGTTGGCTGGGTATCTTGCACTAGAAAATATGCTAGAAACAGTTTGGTCAGTGGGTTATAAATTAGTTGTAAACAGAGGTCGTTCATTATGAAAAAACAAATCTTTCAGGCCCCAGTAGTTGAGACGAATACCATTGAGGTTCTTTCAAACCATCTTTTTTCGATTACAAAGGAACTTACACTTGCCAATCAAGAATTAGAAAGAACGGGACGCGAGAGAAACACCCTGCTTTCAAACATTTCACACGACTTACGTGCTCCAATCTCAGCAATCAGAAGTGCTGTAGATTTGCTTCTTTCTGGACAAACCTTAGGGAAAGACGATATTGATAACGCTATTAACCTCATTGATCGTCGTACTTTCACATTACAGACTATGATTCAAGATCTGTATCTCCTACTTACCTTGGAAAATAACGAATTATCGTTTCAATATAAGACAATATCGGCTGGGCCTTTTTTTGAGGAATATTTTTATAACGTCCTTGTTGATGAACGGTACCAAGACAAAAATATGTGTCTTGAACTTTCAGAAGATTTGAATGTAAGATTTACGATTGACATTCAACAGATGATTCGCGTGATGGATAATTTATTTACCAATGCTGCCAAATACTCATTACAGAATGCTAACATTACCTTATCCATACGTCCCAATCAAGAGTCAACTCACCTCATCATAAAGGTGATTGATACCGGGATTGGCATACCAGATGATTGTATTGCTAAGATATTTGATCGCACCTATACCGTTTCTTCTGCAAGGACACCAGACTCCCCTACAGGCAGTGGTTTAGGTTTAAGCATTGTAAAAACAATTGTAGAGAAATTTCATGGTCAAGTTAGTTGTAATAGCCATATTAATGAAGGTTCAACCTTCACCATAGTGCTTCCGATTGCAGATTAATATGTTCTGCTTTGTGCCTTATATTACATACAATTAGAAAAGCATTAAAATTTAAAAAATAGTACAAAAAAAGCAAATCGTAATATTCTGTACGATTTGCTTTAAATTATGGCATATATTCTCTTGTTCCATCTTTACCTTTTTATATTGACCTATAGTTGATCAGATCTCTCTTGACTTTTTTACCACATTTCCTGCCATAGCACACATAAAAAGGCAATACATTTTTTTCTCACTTTCAAATCGTTCCTCATCAGAAGGCTTTTCTTCCTTCATCCACTTGTCAATCACATTAAAATCCAAATATGTTTTCCAATATTCTCGATCCAATTTTGATATAATCTCTAGTTTTCTCTCCTGAAACTCTTCAAACCAATTCGGATTTTCTTTCTTGCTTTTATCACTGTTGTCTTCTTTGGCTGTAAGATTATATAGAGATTTGGGCATAATATCCTTAAACGCTTCTCTAAAAATATAGCGGTTTTTATTTTCTTTTAGATATAGGTGCCTAGGAATCGATACAGCAAAGTCAATTAATCGGTAATCTAAATACGGAATAAGATACCTTACTCCTGAGAAAGAACCCAGTAGTGCTACAGTATCTAATCGATTTCGACTGCCACCTTCCTCAATATATGATTTGGGATCATATGCAAAATGAAGTGGTGGTATTGTCCCTTTACAAAATTGATTAAAAAACTCTTGATTCAAAAGATCTGGTGCAAGAAATGGATTAAGAAAAGGGCTTTTTAGCTTCTTCCTGGTTTTCCATATAACTCGAAAGCTTTTTTTTAACGTTCTTAAGATTCTATACTTTTGCCCATGAGTAGTTGACCACATATATTTAAAATAATGGTAATATTCTCTGTGGTAAAATAATTCATATGAATTAGATCTGTGACTAACACCTTCATCCCCTCCATGGCCTGTAAGCACTACTTTTGACCCTTCCCGTTGGATCGTTTGTGATGCTTCACAGATGGGTAAGGTATTAATATAAGGAGGTAAAGCAAATTGAAAGGCCGTATGCTCCTTTGTTAGGCTTATTCCAATATCTTTCATGCTTTTAGCAATATTACTGTCAATTGAAAGATCACTATTCATTTTTCTGAACAGGCAACTGATATTCTCCTGCTCACAAATATCAGCAATAATAAGACGTTCATCATTTTCTGCAAGAGGTAATTCATTCGGATTAGGAGACCATGAAAAATATATACCTTCTCGTCCAAAACGATTGATAAGAATATCAATAATACCAGAGTCAATTCCCCCAGACAACTCCGCACCTATTTGACCTGGTATGACATCTAACCTAATCTTTACTGCATCCATAATAAGTTCTCTTAACATGTCTATATATACTGATTCTGAAGAGAAACGAATTTTTTCACTTCCTAGTTCCCAATATTTGTGTGATTTGTTAACAAGCTCATTGTCCTTAAAAGAAAATTCAATATAGCTTGCTGGGTTTACACAATATATATTTGCATATTCTGTATCGCTTTGACTAAGATTCATATGACCAACAAGTGTATTGTATATCCAAATCTCGCTGATAGACGCATCAACTTGTGGAAGAGAAATGATTCCCCGGATATCTGTTGAAAAGGCTATAAATTCATTACGAGCATAGTAAAAGAGTGGCCTTATTCCCATATGATCCCTAAAAAGAACAAGTGTCTTTGTCTCGTCATTATAAATTGCTCCTGCAAAATCTCCATTGACGTCTTTAATGGCATCCAAACCAAACATATCTATGTATGAAAAGAGTAACTCTTCATCTGAGCTAGTGTTATGTATGTCTAATTTTTTTAATAATTCTTCCCTGTTAAATAATAAAGCATCCATTACTGCATGTTTTTTCCCTTTTGCAAGAACAGTCGTACTGTGTACACTTTCCTTGGAGATATCTTCATAGCAAACTCCCAACGCATAGGTCGAATTTGTGTAGACAGATTCAGCATCCTTACCATAACTACGATTCCATAACAACATTGTTTCTAAATTTATATTTTTATTTACGTTGTTATAATTTTGCAAAACTCCAAGAATCCCACTCATATATCTTAACCCTCTATTTAATATAATATTGTAAAAAATAAACCTTGTCATTGTTTGCTTGACAAGGTTTATATATGATTCAATTATGATTGCTGTTCAACTTCTGGAGGTGTTGTTTTTTTATCATCATTAAGCACCCACCAAAATTCTATTTTTGAATCAAAAATTCCATTTGCAGTTTCACTGATATTAAGTTCAGTAACTTCAGGCATATTCCATTTTTTCATATTTATGTTCCCCTTTCACATGATTTATTTAATAACAAGCATAGAATACTAAATTAATGTATAACCGTCTATAATACTAACATTTTTGTTAGAATTATGTTTAAAATTTTTCTATCTGATTAGGTTGAATAGTCCATTATTATTTAACTCGAATGCTTTATTTAACTCTAATACTTTATTAAGCGCATCCATCTGCTCCTCAACAGTATCTAAATTAACGGGGCGATTCATTTGATATATTGGAATAGTACCTGCTATTTTAAGGCAGGCATTTATGATATGAGGATTTACTTTCTCTGTTTGTAACAGTTTACGAACAAACAGATTTCCATAAATAGCATACAACTTATCAATCCCTTTCACTTCCTCTAGTTGCACCTGTCCACAATCACTCACCTGCAAGATCACAATGCCTAGCACCTTCTGTTCCTGTTCTTCGAATACAGAAAAACACGGAACCATAAATTTATCTTTCATTTCGTCTATATATATGGCTTCTTGGGGATTTGTAAGCTTCTCTACTTCATTTCGACACATCTTCTGATAAGGAAAAGCTGGATAAGCAAAAAGTTCCTTCCCCCTTACTCTTACAAGTTCCATATCATCTGCTAGCAGCTTAAATCCCGCTTTTATGAATGCTCTTGTAAGGGTTGATTTGCCACTTCCACTCTCTCCTGCAATTAGGAGTGCACCTTTATCACCTACTACAGAACTGCAATGTATAGCCATTTGATGTTTTTGTAAAAAAAGAAAAGCAAATCCAAAACCTAGGAGATAAGTTTTTAAGTATTGACTATTTGCATTTTCTTTTGCTTGATACTTTATGCTATTTCCATCTTCAATTGCTAGATAGACTGTCTTGTTGGAAAAGAGTGTAGTGTGATTTCCAATCAAATATGATTTCCCTGCCAACTCTTCTTCTAGTCTATGCTCTAAATTACACTGGCTAATGAATATATCTATTTGTTTTGGTTTATGCTTTAATTCTTTCAATTGAAAAAATTCCATATCCGATTCAACTGTTAATCCATAAAAACTATAATATTTCATCTCATACCTTACCCCTTGTAATTGATTTTGGACTATACTATTATTTTCTAAGGTTTCATTATCCTTGATTTATTTGTTTGTCTATAAACTTGCAACTTAATTTGAAGAATGGACTTTGTAATAATCACACTGATACAATACCCGACAAATGTACCTACTCCATTCATTAGCACATCATCGATCTGCCAAAAACCTCTTTGGGTAAATAACTGCACAAACTCGATTGCAAGGCTTAATAATAATCCAAGCAAAACACAGCGATGAAGAAATCGTAGCTTCACACTAAGTAGGGGGAGAAAAATTCCTAGGGGTATAAATAGCATTATATTTTCCAGCGCATATATATTTTTCTTTAAGCTCCAAGATATTGTGCTAAATAACTGCAGATCCATACCACCCCTTGATCCCGTTTCTCTCGATAGATAGGTTATAATGACTACTAAAATACTATATACACAGAACAAGTACTGAAGCATTACTTTTTTCCAAAAAAAACGCAAAAAATTTATCACAGAAAGACTCTTTCTATTCCTTTTAAAAAAATAATAAATGATTAGAATTATAATGCTAGATATCATTGCAAACGGCACATAATACGTTAATATTTCCATGATATCGTTCAGTATGCGTTCCACTAAAATTTTTAGTTCACTATTTAACATAGATACAAATTCCTTCTATTTATGTGTTAATTTTTCTTATCTACTCAGGACAATTAACTTCTGGCTTAAGGAAGTGGCATTTTTTTAATTAAACCAATCAAGACAGGTTTTATAACTGAACTTCCTCAATTCTCTTTCCCGATATCATTAATTCCCGATTACAAAAATTAAGAATACTCTTTCTATGTGTTATGATAAGGCAAGTTGGTCTTGGTTCTAAACTCTGTAATGCTTGTAACACCGATATCTCAGTCTTTTCATCCAATGAGGAAGTAGCTTCATCCAAGATCAGAAATGGAGCCTTTTTAATAAAAGCACGGGCAATTGCAATTCGTTGTGCCTGTCCTTCAGAAAGCCCATGGCCTCTCTCTCCAATCAATGTGTCTATTCCATTTGGTAGATCCATTACAAACTCATATGCTGATGCACACTTTAAGGCGTCCAACAACTCTTGTTCCGTTGCATCTAATTTACCCATTTTGATGTTCTCACGAATTGATCCACTAAATAATGTATTTCCCTGTGGAACATAGGACAAAAATTCACGTGTTCCTGCATTGGCATCCATCTCTTCGCCTTTATCATTTTTAAAGTGAATCCTACCAGTCATGCTGTTCATAAAGGACATAATCAAGCGAATCAGTGTCGTCTTACCAATTCCTGACTTCCCGATAATGGCAACGCTTTCCCCTGGATTAACCTCTAGGTTGGCATTCTCTAACACCAATTCATTGGAATAACCAAATGATAGATTCTGAATCTGCACACCAACATGATTCACATCCATCTTTGTAACCTTTTTGCTTTCAACCGGAATATCTTGTAATTCCATAATTCTACCTGCAGATGCTACCACCGCAACGACTTTAGGAATCTGTTGTGCTAACTGCATAATTGGCATTTGTACTCTATTGACTAATGTTAAGAAAAGAGACATGGTACCATAACTAATCGTACCATCTGCAATCTGTGCCGCTCCATAAGCAAAAGCGATAATATATCCTAATTGAAATGAGATTGACATAACAGAAGAGGAAACCATGCCAAACTTTGTCTTTTTATACACCCAGTAAAAACGCTTCTCCCTTAAATCAACTAACTTATCCGTCGCATAATCTTCATTAGCAAAGGACTTTACAATTAATAAGTTAGCAAGACTTTCTTGTAAAAATGAGCGATAGGAGGACTCCGATTCCTGCACTTTTAATTGTAATTTTTTTAACTTCTTACCAAGCCACCAGGAGGCCACAGAAGCAAAGGGTGCAATGGTTAAAGCTAAGACTGCAAGTAATGGCGAAAAATAGAATAGTGTGAAAAACACCAAAACTAACTCTACAAATAACCGAATAATCTCTGGTATTGTCATCACAATCCCATCGGATATATTTGTCACATCACTGGTAAGACGTGTCATTAAATCTCCTGTATGATATTTTGTTACATCCATCCAATGCGAATTAATAATTTTATCATAGATTTGTTTACGTATTCCAAAGGAAAACCGTTCATCTAGCATGGTACTAAATAATGTAGTAATAACCGTTACAACCTGCATTCCGAGTATAAGTAACAAATAAACTCCTACTAGGAATAGTGCTTTGTTCTTTGCTCCACTGATTGCATCATCTATAATCTCTTTTGATAGAATGGCCATATATAAGGTTATTAAGGTGCTTATAAGGGTTAAACACATCTTAATAAAAATCTTCCACCAGTACGGTTTGGAATAGTAAAATAACCATTTTACATAGGAAGAATTATGTTCCCTATCTTTCCACATCTTCGTTAAATTACTCATAGCCTCTCCTTAGCCTATTGAATTAATCCGGATTTTCTTAGTTTCTGCAAAAACTCTATTACTGATGTTTTGCATTCTTCCTCTTCTACCTCATATTCGGCTAACAACTTACTCACAATATCTCCCACGGTGATCTCTTGTTGTATCAAATCCCATATATCATTTCCAACCCCTTTGATAAGAAAGTATTTACCTGATTCAAAGTCAACCATGACCTTTTCACCCGAAAGATCTGTTACATCTAGTTCTTTCGCTAATTTCACTGAAACATTCATGTCCATAAAATATCCTCCTTTAAATTTACCCTTTCCTAAACTTTGCAACCATCCCATACTGTGAGCCATTTCCCCCGGTCACAAAATATTCACCGCACCTAAGCCATGCATGTGCAATCATCTTTTCTTCTTCTTTTCCTACACCAAGATACAATGTAGACGATATTTTTTTCCAACTAAGGATACGCTGTGCAGTCATAGCTCTAACGAGACATTTACTCTCCCAAGGTGTCTGATCACAGATTCTATTTACTACCCTGGATACTCTAGCTACAAGTCTATAATATTCTATGGGTAATTCAAGTGATGACTCTTCTCCTCTATTTCCCATTTGTTTATGTAATACTGTTTTGGGAAGCAGCAATATAATACTGCGATAATATGCTGAAAGTACAACGGATACCAAGACCATTTTCTTATATCTGTTGTACCGAAGAAACTTATATACTTTAGTAAGCATAGACCCCTATACCTTTCTGTAGTTACTCCACGATTAGCGTAACTGTTTCTCTATTGGACTCATTTCCATCTGAATCAAGTACATAAAGAATCATCTCATATGTACCTGCTAACCTTCTGTTATATAGACCCTCTTTACTAAGATTGTCTAGCAATGTCTCTGTTGTATCCTTATCATCAATTACACCAGCAATAAATTCAATTAACTGAATAGAATCATTCCTATTAATAGTTATTTGATCTGTTTTTAGATACATAATAGGCTTATCCCCAATAACCATATTGTCAGGGTTTTGATTGATTCGTTCTGCATTTGGATTGGTTGTCGGTTCAACAGATGGTGTAGGCTCAACCGTGGGTGTAGGCTCAACCGTGGGTGTCATTTCAACCGTCATTGTTGGTGTCTTCGTGGGCGTCTGATCGGTTGTCACTTCCTCTGTTGTCTTATATGTAACCGTTCTACTGGCTTTTACCATATTATAACTTCTATCAATTGCTGCATATGTGATGATTGCTATTTGCTCTTTTTCATATGGTAATATTTTTTCTATAATAATTGTATCACTTACATCTCCGTCAAATTGATCTATCGCTTTCACATCTTTTAATAATAAACTACTATCTTCACCCTCATTATAAGTTATTATATCTTCTGAAAATACAATAGTAGGAACAGCATCGTCTATTTTGGATGTTATCAGGTAACACCTAACGCCTAACATAGCGATAATAACTACTAATACAATACAAACTATCATGTAAGTTCTTTTTTTCATGCCATATCACACCCTTTATCTTTCATTTTATAATAAAAATTTAATTAATACTTTGTAAATACTCGTTGTAATAGCTTTTATTCTTCACAGTAACTTTATTTAAAACAGTACCAAGAATTTTACAGTTGGTTTTTTTTAGTTGTACCACAACCCGCTTTAGTGATTTAAGGCTTATCTTATTTGCTTCAATTACTAAAATATAACCATCGCATACTTTTGATACGATTGCAGAATCAATCACTGCCCCAAGTGGTGGCGTATCAATAATAACATAATCATATCTTTCTTTTAGTTGATTAATTAAGGTCTCAAAGTCACTACTTGCCAATAGTTCCGATGGATTTGGTGGATATGGACCCGAAAAAATAACATCTAAATTTTCGAATTGCGTATTACATATGACCTCTTCTATTTTATATTGGCCACATAAATAATGAGTAAGACCTGTGATTGCCTTCATCTTTACCTGACTAATCATCACAGACTTTCTCATATCAGCATCAACTACTATTACTTTTTTACCTGCATCAGCTATTGCTTCAGATAACTTCATACTTACAGTAGTCTTTCCCTCATTAGGTATACAGCTTGTAATTGCAATCACTTTTATATTCTTCCCACAGAACCCAAGATTAGTTCTTAATGTACGATATGCTTCTTCTTCTTTAAAGTCTCTCATGTAATTAATTTTATCCAGTTCTATTTTCTTCATAGCCTACCTCATTCCTAGTTCCTCTATATCAAGGTCATCTTGATTGTTCAAATTGTTTCCACTTCCATAATTATGTATTTCCTTATATGTTTCTTTATTTATTTCTCTATTTATTTGATTAAACTCTATTGTCCTATTTTTTGATTTCATTGGAATACATGCCAATACACTTAACTCTAACTTCGTCTCTATATCTTCCGGTGATTTGATTGTATCATCAAGTAGATATTTACAAACAATAATTCCACATAATAAACATACTGCTATCATACCTCCTAATACTGCATTCCTTACAGACTTATCCCGTATTTGAGGATTAGGTAAATATGCTTTTTCAACCAAATCAAATATTTTAATTCCCATTGTTTCGTAAATATAATCCGCTAGGACATCCCTTACAGTATTAGCGATTTTCATAGCCATGATAGGATTTTGATCAGTGGCATAAATTACTACCACCGTGGAACTACTTCCAACATTTATATGTATTTGTGAAGCAAGTTTGTTATAATCAATGGAAAGATTCAGTTCGCTAATCACTTCCTCAAGAATATCTTTTGAATAAATCAATTCTTTATAATCACCTAACACAGCTGTTGTTAATTTACTGTCTCCCCCTATGGTATCCATAGAATTGTTCCTACTAAAGATATACATCTTTGTACTCGCTGTATAGGATATGGTTTTACGCTCCTTTTCGTATGTATAGCATAAAATTGCGGTACATATGGCAACAAGTATTATAATGATCGCCTTATTTAATATTAGCCTTATAATTTCTCCAAAATTAATATCTATCTGATCTCTTATTTCACTCTCGTTCATATTTTCCTCGTTTCTATGTGGTATTTAACTTATATCTAGTTTGTGTATACTTCCTTGACACAAACTAATCAATCCCCTTTATAAAGTAATCCAATTTCTTCAAATAAGTCCAGTCTATTCTCTGCCTTTTTTACTTTCTCAAGTGGTGAATATATTCTTTTATCAAACAAATATCCCTTTTTTATATAAACAACGAATTTATGGATCCAATAAATTGGCAATAAAATTTTGTACTTTCTTGCATATGCATACTCTTTTCGATCTGGTTTAAAGAAATACATATAGTTACTTTTCGTTGTTTGTCTCTTATTCATACTTCCAACTAGATAGGGTTGCATCATCCCCCATATTTGAAATGATTTCTTTTCTGTATGATTCGTTTCTCCGGCTCCAATGATATCCATTAATAAATTTTCTACAACTGCGCTCTCACAAAGTTTTTCTTCTTCCATAATTATATTGGTAAGTCCTAAATATTTTATTCCTATGGAAAAAAAAGCAGTGCAACAAGATTCATAACTTAATTCTCTCATTCCACTCCAAAATTGCTTTCTATCTATGATATCAATATACGCATTGATATATATAACGATGTCTAATAAATGTCTAATGGTAATACCCTCTAACATAAAATGCTTAATCATATGAAACATTAAATAGATAAGCTGTTCTGTAAATCCCAATGTAGTTAACTTGGTCCCACATGCTACAATCTCCTGAAGTGATTCTCTACTTGCCAAATTCATCTCCATGAGTCGATCAATCTTTGGACCAGTATGTTCTCCATACAAAGTTGTATGTAATTCTAGGATATGCCCATATCTATGATTCACATATGTATATACATTCTTTTCACTTTTTTCCTTTCTCTCATATTCTAACTGCTCTAATATTTGAAAAAGGATAGCCGTATCCTCCTTCTGGATTAGTATATCGGTATCGCTGGAAGGGCGCAGTGCGTAATTAGGATACAGATTAGCAAGAATCGGTCCTTTAAATACCGTCAACATTATATCTTTTTCTTTAGCCAATTCTAATAGACTTTTTAATGCATAATTCTTCCGATATTCCCTCAAGGTACATTGTAGTGCCCTCTGTCTCCAACTTTCAAATAAGGAATCTTCAATAGGCTGCTGTTGGTTGATTTGAGTAAGTTGGTCAAAGAGTAAGGGTGCAACTTTATTCCTACACGCCATTTGAAATACTTGGTTCCAGTTAATGTTTAAATTTGGTATTATATTTGATTTTTCCTTTGTAATTGCTCTATTGAGCAAATAGAGTAATGCCTCTTCTTCAATTATCATTTAGATCTCTCCCAGACATTTTTATTACTATAACATATTATGCGATTTTTTTTCAGGTTTGTCCTAATAGAATAAGTTTAATCTTTCCTCGTCCAATGGACAGCAATCTCCTGAACTTTGCAAACATTGCGTATAATAATATATGATACATAACTACTATTAGTATAGCTTTCATAATCAATAAAAATATATCCCCATCAGGAATTAATAAACCAATTCTATAAGTTATAATATTAGCTATAGCAAAAAACAATGCATACTTTGCATAATTTTTAAAATATTCTGAGGGCATGCATTTAAATATTTTTTTATATATGGAAACAACTTCTCTCCAGAAAACACTAATATATGCAATAGTTGTCCCAATAAATATACCTATCAATCCAAACTGTCTTACTAATATAATAGAAGCCAGAATATTAATGAATGCTTCTACAATAGACTTATATTTTGTATCATATGCAATTCCATATGCATCAACATAAATAAATGAAATAATTCTCATTCCATAAATATAAAAATTTATAACAATAATTATTACCAACCCCATGGGCAGTAAATAATTATGCCCAATCCATATTGTAATGAAGGGGTTAAGCAAATTCATTAAGCATATACCGCATAGACTATATATCCAAAATGAAATAAAATGTAATGTATGAAATACTTCTCTACTTTTTTCACTTGACTCGGTAATTCCCATATTACCAACACTTGCAGAAAATGAAGATAAGATAACATTAATAAAAATAGATAGGTTAGTAATTAACAATGTGTAATTAGAGTAAATACCCACAGTAAACATACTAGTAAATATTGACATAATAAAATTATCTGTATTATTATTTAAAACCCAACCAATTCTATGAAAAGCTAAAGCTTTTGTATTGTTAAATATCTTGCTTCTCTCCATTTGATTTGGTAAACTTTTATCTTTTTTATCTACCTGCGGAAACATTTTCTCTGCTTTTAATGATATCAACCAATTACTTATTATATTACTTGCTATTTGTAACACTAAATAAATAATATAATTATGTGTTACCAATAAAAATATTATTTGTGATATATTTAATAGTACTGTTGTCCCTTTTTGGTATATAGAACATATATAATTTTGTTGACTTGCTTCAATAAGTGATTTTTTATATATCCAAATATATGAAGCTACACTATTTAATAAAAATAGCAAATATATAATTTCTAAATTTGGGATTCTTTCATGGTTCCCCACAATTTTACCTAATAGTGGAGTAAATAGTAATCCCACCAAAAAAATTACAGCTGCAATAATTAAATATATCCTGCGATATAAGTTTAATATTTGAGTTATTTTTTTATAATCCTGTTCTACCATTGGACCATACATACTATATAAGAATGCAGCTCCAAACCCTAATTCTGATAAGGATAAAATATTAATTATATTAAAAAATAGTCCGTTAACCCCTAAATAATCAGTCGGTAAGGTTGAAACAAATACTGTTCTACATACAAACTGAAGAATAAATACGAAGAATTGCCCTGTCACCCCAACAACAGCATTTCTTAATGAATTTATGGTTCTACTATTTGTCATCTTTTTATCCATGTACTCTACCTCTTAACTTCTTCCAATAACCAAATTATAACAATTAATAATTTGATCTATCCAGTACTCAATTCCAAATTTATTTATTACATACTGGTACGATTCTCTTTTATCTTCATTACTATTTGTCATAGTTAAGACTGTTTCACATGCATTGATTAACCCTGTTATATCTTCACTTTCATATTCAATCAGATTAGGGATTTGATTTGGGACACCATCAATCTTACTTGAAATGCAATATAGATTACAATAAACTGCTTCTACTAACGCATAGCAAAATCCTTCTTCTCTCGCTGTTTGCAAAAAAATATCCGCCGCTTTATAATAGGTAGCAATATCTTCTCTAGGTGGCAATATCTCTACCCAATCTGGTACTACTCCAAAATCCCTAATAATATATTCTTTTATACGATCTTGATTTACAGAAACCACTATTTTTAAGCAAACTTTATATCTTCTTACTAAAGTTTGCATAGCACGAATCGCCAAATCAACACCTTTTCTATAATAATCAAATCCAAGCATAATAATAACTTTTGTCTCTTCACTATTTTTTTTATAAATAAATTCCTGATCAAACTGATCCAAACGTTTAAAGACTATGGAATTTGTGACCGCAATTTTTTTCTTAAAGGGAATACTTCTAAATACAGATTCCGAACATCCAATATTAAAATTTCCATTTAATGACCATTTCAATAAATGTTTTTTTAAAATATTTCCATTTAACGCATAATGGTTGTGATAATGCTGGATCAGATAAACTTGTTTTATTGAGCATATCATTTTAACTATTACTTGTGTTTTGGGCAAACAAAAATGGCTATGTATAATATTTAAATTATACTTTTTTAATAAATTAATTATGCTAATTGCTTTATTTCTTGATTGATCAGGTAAAAACTCTACAATATAACCATTGTCTTTTAACAACTTTATCCACTCAATATTTTTTGCACTCGAAGAAAATAGATAGATAACTTTTCCTCCACACTTTACTAAAGTGTTGTGTAATTCCAATATGGAATGAAAAAAATTACCCTGATATGGTGCCAAATAATCCGTCACAATTGCAACATTTAGTTTTTTACTTTCCATAATTCACCCTTCTATTACTTTATAGAATTTAGTTAATATATCCATATTATCTGTATCATAAATTTCTGTCTTATTTTCCTTCTTTAAATTCGCTATAATATTATCTGCCATCATTTCATTATTCTTACAATAACAGTTTAATCTTTCACCTAGCTGCTCATGAAATTCTGGTATGTCACTGCAAACTATTAATTTATTCAACGCTTTTGCTTCAGCTATCGTAATTCCAAATCCTTCAAATCTAGATGGTTGAACATATATATCAGCATTATTTATCCATTTATAAGGGTTTTTTTGTGATCCAATTAGTATAAAGTTATCTTCTAAATTTAAATCTCTAATTAAATTCTGTAGTTTTTCTCTATCTGGCCCATCACCAATGGCATACCAGAATACAGATATTCCTCTATCCATTAATAGTCTACATACTTTTATTGCATTGTCATAACCTTTTTGCTCTACAAGACGTCCCACTGTGATAATTATAGGTTTGCTTGTTTTATATAGCGTCTCCGATATAGTTTCATTGGCCATTGTCTGGATTATTTCCGGCGAAACCATATTTTGTATTATTGTAAATTTTCTATTAAATTCTGGGTAAATCTTTCTTAACACCTCAATGCAGTGTTTTGAAACTGTAGCAATTGCATCATAATAAGCAAAATATTTTCGATCCATATACTCATCATATGGGTATACGCTTAAGTCATTGTGTATAAATCCAATTTTTCTATTTGAATCAACATATTCTGCATTAAAATAAATACATTTTCTTTCTAAATATGCAATAGAAACATCTGCTTTTATAGTTCTGTTCTCGTATAGATATTTCACATGGTTCCATCCAATATAGAGTGGTTTTCTACAAACCCTTTGCCATAAGCAACCCACTAGATAAGCACTACTATGCCAATATCTCTTAAAGTCTCCTCTTACCAGATATCTTAAAGGTGATAATTTTCGATTTTTCCTAAAAATCTTATATGCTTGATCTTCTTCTGTTAGCTTTACTTGCTTAGGCAAAAAATCCATAAATTCACCTTCATAATTAAATAACAATAGCTCTACCTCATACATCTCATAATTGATATATGAAAGTAAAGTTAATAAGCTCTTCTCTGCACCACCTATCCGTAGCGACTCCATAATAAATAATATTTTCTTCTTTTGCATATAAATTTTTTCCGCCTTTACTATTATTATTAAAAATCTATATATAACCCTCTGTTGCATTTATACTATGAATAATTTTACCAGGATTTCCTATTACAATGGAATCATCTGGTATATTAAAATTAACATATGTATTTGGTGCAATTAATACGTTGTTTCCGATATTTATATGCCCAACTATTGTCACATTGCTGCCTATCCATACTTTGTTACCTATAATAGGAGCGCCTTTTCTGATTCCTCTATTTTCTTGTCCAATAGTAACTCCATTGGCAATATTAATATGACTCCCCAATACTGCATTTCCATTAACTATTATTGTACCTCTATGCCCCAAATATAGTCCCTCTCCGATACTTGTATTTACATTAATTTGATATCCTAGCTTTAAAGACATCCTCATTAAACGCCACCTATAATACCAATATATACACTTCTTAGTGGATGCATAGTAATGTGCTTTTCGAAGCAAGATCAAGTACTTTAATGAAGGATGGGTTACATAGACTTTCCATTTATTCACTAAAGATTTGACTTCACAAATTCGATTGAAGTCAGAGTAAAGTAATCTTTTTAATTCCCTATTCATTCTCTCACCTAATTGCTTACATAGTTATTTTTAAACGATTCAACAACTTATCGTGAATTCGGGATGCGGCCTCTTTCACATCAAATCCTTGATTCCGAATTAGTTCATATGTATCCGTTTTATGATTCTCCATATCTAGAATTGCTTCTGCCCATTCTTCGATTCCTTGCTCTAGGCTTAAAAATGTCAACTTTTCTACGATCTTTACTTGCTTGGTAATACCATTTTGCGATAATACACAAGGAATTCCTGCCGCCTGTGCCTCAATGGCTACTACTGGCAGACCTTCAAATCTTGATGGTAGTACAAAACAATCAAATACCTGTATTACTTCAGGAATATCATGTCGAACTCCTAGAAAAAGAACCTGGTCTTCTAAATTCATCTCTTTTACCATCGCTTTGATTGTTTCTTCTAATTCTCCTGTCCCAATCAAAACTAATATTGAATTATCTTTTTTCTCATACACCTTTTGAAATATCTTTAACAAATACGCATGGTTTTTCTGGTAATTAAATCTGCCGATATGACCAATCACAAATTTACCACTCAACCCAAGCTTTTGTCTCATTTCTTCTTCAACTTTTCGGTTAAATCGAAATTGTTCTGCCATTACTGAATTAGGTATAAACGAATACTTATATCCCTTTTTTAATACCGTTGAAAACATCCATTCTGCAGCAAAATCAGAGCAAGCCCAGTAATCTGTTGCATATTTACCTATCTTAGTCTTATGAAACTCATGCATCCACTGCATAACTTTCCCTTTTACTCCCACATCCATATTGGATGAATTATGACTATGTAAGATTCTAATTGGAATTTTATATTGATGTGCATATCTCAAAAAATCTATATTATTTAACATACATTTATTGCACCAATATACGTCATACTCTTTACCATGTGTTTCAAAAAATGTATGTGCTTCACGATAATATTGAAGCGGATTGCGATTCCTACTAGGAATATAAAAGAACCTCCCTCCCAAATCTTCCATTTCTTTTTTATAAGCAGGCGTTTGGGTATGGGTAAGAATATCAATTTGAATATTATCATTTTCCATATTTGAATAGTGATTATATATAAAGGATTCTACTCCACCATAATTCGATGTAAAACCAGATACCAATACTCTTGTTTTTTTCTGCATATTCTGTTTCTCCATTCCATTTATCCTTTAATAAATTTATATAAATATTGTCATATTCTCATAAATTATTATGGAACTTATCTAATCTGAAATTAAACTGCTTTTCTTTATTAACTCCACGTTGCATTTGGACCGAAAAAGATATCATTCCACCTATAATCAAAATCAAAGGATATGTAACTGAAGCATGCCTTATCCAAGCACCATAATCTACTTCAAAAATAGCTGACATAGCTAAAAAACCTATCCATAAGATTAGGGCTAATTTTTCACCAGTTGCATTTATCCTATAGTTTTTCAATGATTTAACCAAATATATTACTATAATAAATTGATAAATAATATATGGCCAATATTTGGGACCTAATCGTATCAGCTCTAACGGTATAAGAAGCCTCAATACCACTACTGCATACTCTAGCGTTACAATAAATATATTTGTTGTTTCAGTAGTAGCTATCCAATTTTTAATATATGTATTTGAACTCATAGTAGCTTGGCTGGCTTTTAATAAACTATCAACCAACTTTTGATAGATCTCTTGGTTAATTATTTGTGAGATAAATAGTACTGCACCATATATCACCACTGTAGTGAGATATACAGCAAGTATCCTTCCACAAGCTACTAGAGTGGATTGCTTTTGGGATCGACTTCTAATATGTCTATGTATGTAATCTCTTTTACATAGTTTGTCCACCTCTAGAAGCATCCACAATACTGCTGCAAATAATAAAATTACAACAAAGTACACCCTAAAGGTAAAGGTAGCAAGCAATATAACTAATATACTTCCGATAACTTTCATTAGATCTGTTAGCTTGGTACTAGTAAGTATGTAGAATAATAATACAAAATACAGCATTTGTACCGGTTCTTTACCTAAACTAAAATCATATACACTTAATACTATTGTTAGGAGCATGATAAAGATTGTATCTATCAAGGTAAGAATCCTCTTCATTTTTAGAAAAAGAAGAAACGTTAGTAATCCCCATACTATAGTGATTGCAATTTCAAACTCATAAAAGTCATTGGGTTTACCAAAAAATATTCCTTTTACTAACTTAAATACTGCTATAGCATTACCTGCTGCATCAGAATCCCCACCGTCCACTATTTCATCCCATCCAAACAATTGAATCTGAAAGGCACCATAATTAATATCATCAAGATAGCCCCAGCCTTTACTAAGGTTAATCAGTGTCCCTTTCATAATTGTCCAACGTATCAGCTTTCCCAATAATATTAATAGGGGAAATAGACATAAACACTCTACTGTTCTAACTGTACTCTTTATTTTCATTCTAATCTCAAACCTCTGCTACTTGAATATGCTCCTATGATAATCATTCTATCTGATATCATTACTGCCTTATAGAAGTGCTGCCTTATAGAAATCCTTCAGGCTATCTACATAATCTTCTATATCAAACCCTTTTTCCTTTAACTGATCTTTACACAGAGCTCGGTTAAAATTACTGACTAAACTTAAGGTCTCACGTGCCCAGGTATCAGGACTAGACGATAAACTAATATATTTTACCTGTTCTAAAATATGCGCTTCTCTGGTAATTGTATCTGAGAAAACACATGGTAAGCCACAGGCTTGTGCTTCTATCCCTGTAACTGGAAAACCCTCATATAATGACGGCATTAAGAATACATCCATTGCATGGAGCAAGTAATTAACGTCCGTTCTAAAGCCAAGAAACCTAACATTATTTTCTAGTCCAAGCACTCTTACCTTTTCCATACATTCCTTTTGTAAATCTCCAATGCCTGCCATAACTAAAATTGTATTAGCGTTTTGTTGGTGTATTTTTGCAAATACATCAATAAGGAATGTATGATTTTTCTGCGGAGTAAATCTGCCTACATGTCCAATCACTAAATGTGCTTCATTGAATCCTAATTCTTTGCGCATCTTATCTCTAACCTCTTGCTTATACTCATATGCTTTCAAATCAACGCCATTTTTCAGTATAAAAACTTCTCCATTCTTGACGCATTTATGACCGAATAGCCATTGGCCTGCATACTCAGAACAAGCAAAATAATGGGTAGCAAATATCTTTAATGGAAATTTAAATACATTCCCCAACATAATCTGAGCCTTTGATTTGCTTTGAAAATTCGTATTGTGAGAATGGGCAATACGAATCGGAATATTATATTTTCTGGCATAATATAAGAGAAAAAAGTTCTTACTACTTGAATGCATATGGACTACGCTATAATCATGATTTTCAGCAAAAAAATGATTCATGGCTTTTCTATATGCCTGATATCCCCTGATATTTCTGATCCATATCCCTTTTAATTTATGTATGATTGCCCCTTCCTTTATTAGCTCTTCTTCTAGGTCGTATTGCTCGCCATCATCTAGAACTAGAAATTCAATGGCTATATTTGCATCTGACATATTTCTATAGATGTCTCTTAATAATATCTGTATGCCTCCTACTCGCATTCGATCAACAAACATCAGAACCTTTTCTTTCTTCTCCATCATATAACCATCTCACTTTCATAGCCCAAGGCAGTTCTTAGATAGTTCTTGCTTTTCTCTGTCAAAGCTTTCAATCTTACGTCAATGGCTTTGTAATCAATCTGTCGATTCATGTATTCCTCAACATTATAATTTCCCTCTATCACTCTTCCTGATATACCTAATTGGGAGAATAAAGAGTCCAGTCTATTGTTCGTACATAAGATTCCTTCCTTTTGAACCCTTCTTGATGTAAAAAATGTTTTCTTATAGATAACGGAGAACACACTTCCATGAAAGGAATCAGTGACAATATATTCTGCATTACGAATTAGATTCAGTAATTCACCCGGCCCAACATCAAATGGTGTAAGATCTGCATAGTGTTCGTCCTTCTTGATATACTCATCAAGGTGCAATAATGCAACAATTTGGTATCCCGTTTTTGCACGTAGATTTTTAGCGAATTTACGATCTTTTGTGTTATTTCCCAGAAAATAACACAGGATATATTTCTCTTGGATAATCCTATCCTTTTTTTGTATGCACATCCATTCAGCAGCACTAAATAAAAGAGTAGGATCACAAACCACCGGGACATCCATATTGGCATATTCCTTGATCATATCTTGTCCCGATTCTTCTCGAACAGAAATATGAGCAAAACGTTGTAAGAACTTTTTTGCCAGTATCTGATGCTTTGAAGGTAAAAATGATGTCCCAAAGCTAGTAGCAAATGCTATCTTAGGCACATCACTTGGTACCCAGTTAAGAGTATAATAATCCGCTTCAATATTACTAGGAAGCCATAGCTGATCACTACCAACAATAACTGAAGTATACAGATTACATGCCTTAGAAAGCTCCTCTCTTGAGCCATATTTCATGGAAATCACAAACTGCTCACTTATAAATCTATCAAAGCACTTCTTTCTTACCCCTAAATCTTTTGCCAAAGTGTTTTTCTTGGCCTTCTGATAGAACCTCTTTTTTACTATTCGTAATATGGTGCCAGAAAGAACTTGTGGATTATTGATTTGCTTTAAATAAAACTTCATTTTACTTCCATCAATCTCTTTTTTTAGTCCTTCAATACATATGTGTTCACAGGGGATGCCCCAATTTTGCAATATTTTTTGTGTAGCATATGCCTGAAGCATACTTCCATAGTTGTGATGAAAATAGCAGGTTACTAAAGCAATCATAATATCTCTCCTTTTGTTATGATAAATTTTAACGTCTTATGGTTTCTTTTATTAATTATCTATAGTATCTTGTTACCATTCTTCCTTAGCACTTTAGGCCTTATCCATATAACACCTTACGGTTCCATCGGCTGAACAGTGACGCGTTCTTTTCTAATTGTAGTATTCTCTATTGCACGTAAATATTCATTGCTATATTTCTGGGTCATTACAGATGTATTATATTCCTCAAGAATATCTTTATAAGAATTATTTACTATTGTTGCAAGATCAATTTGTTTTGATTTCACTTGATCAATTATGTCCACAAACTCGTTTACCGTATTACAAACGAATCCATTGTATCCATTTTTAATCACATTATGATTCCCTATTACATCGCTTACGATACAGAGCTTTTTCATAAACATAGATTCTAACAGGGAGATGGGTAGCCCCTCCCATAAAGAGGTAAGGAGAAATATATCTGCATCCAGAGATTTTTGCAATGCCTCTTCTCTACTTACCCAACCTGTAACTTCAATATTAGGACTGGTTAGCTTATCTCTTAGTTCGCCATCTCCAATCCATAAGAACTTTATATCTTGAAATTTTTCTGCAATTGCATTAAATAATTCTGGATTTTTTTGAAAACAAACTCTACCCAAGGTAAAAACAGCCAGACCTTTCTTATGTTCCGAAATAGTTTCTACCTTATTTAACAGATCCGTTATGTACCCCATATTGATTCCATTATTAATATATGTTGAATTACGAACCAGCCTAATACTCTCCCTATATTCACCTTCGCTACATGAAATCGTTTTGCATTTTCTAAGCCCGCAGATTCTTTCAATTATTTTATACATTACTTTTTTTGATTTCCTGCAGCTATCCATTAAAAAACTATATCCATGTGGCGTATAGAATAATGGATAGTCCCTACTTCGAAAGGCTATCCTGCCTAACACTCCAGACTTTGATGAATGTAAATGGATTATATCTGGTTCAATTTCTCGTGCAATCTGTTTCATACGAATCATAGCTTTCATATCAATCACTGGACTTATGGAACGGGTATATTCATGAATATAAATTAGATGTATTGAATCTTTAAAATACGAGCTATAGTCCAATGGTGTTTGGTCCCTCATTCCATGTGCTATATATACATCATATGTGTCTGATAAAGAATTCGCTAAATCTACCATATAGGTAAATACGCCTCCGCCAAATGCCTCAACAAATAATAGTATTTTATATCTCACGTTTCCTATACTATTACTCAATAAACCCACCTCCCAAATAAATTATTCAATCACTCGATTACTCCCTTACAAAAATGTAAGTATGGTTTATCCTTTGAAGTCCTTCATAATCTCTATGTAGAGTTAAGTCTTAACCTGAGTGTTTTATAAATTTATTTAGCTGTGAGTTTTTTTTACTGCCACTATGTATATATAAATAAAACAGTAAAGAGTTGGTAGTCATGCATTACACTCTTTACGGTTTATTAACCTTATGTATGATAATTCTATTTTCTTCCCTTAATACGAATATACCACTTCAAACTCCCTCTCCTCATTCTTTGCCACAATTTCTAATCCTACTGTCACATCTATCGTTCTACCTAAGAGTTCCATCTCTAATACTGCTAGTCTCTTTCTTCGATCAACCTTTTTAATCAACCCTTCCCTACCCTGTAGGGGCCCCTCATAAACAAATACTCTCTCTCCCACGATAATGCCTTCTGACATCTTAACCGTATGGTTTTCATCCATTAGAGCTGTAATAAATCGTACCTCTTCCTCCATAAGTGCCACCATCTCATACTCTAATCCTAGGACCTTTGTAAATAGTGGTACTTTTTTTAACTGAAAGAATAATTCTTCCTTCTCTTCTGTTTCTATAAATAGATAACCCGGAAATAAAACTACCTGGGTTGTAATCCATTTTCCTTTGTATTTGAATTTTTTTTCACTAAAGGGGATAAAGCACTGTCTGATTGCATTGTCTTTTACTAATGTCTGGCACATTTGTTTAGTCAGGTTTTCTCTCCCACTAAATACCTGTATCACATACCACATATGGTACCCTCCTTCTCATGTTGTATATTGTCAAAGCGGATCTTGGTAATCCACTACATAAGAATTGTTCTATAGGGCATGCTGCGCCATTTCATATTACGGTGGTTTTATAAATGCACTCGTAAAGTGAGAAATAGCTTGCCCTATGACATCTAAGAAAGTAAACGCGATTTTTATCAACGATTTACAAACTCTAGAATTTATAATAACTATGAAAACCTTCTTATAATTGATTCACAAAAATGATAAGTTATATCTATTGGAAAATTACAAAAACTAAAATTAAATCTAGTTTTTCTAGACGACAAAAGAATATAGACAAAGCTCAGCTTAACTACCTTGTTTAAGATTGAGTATGAAGAAATTCTTACGTACTTATATATCTAGAAATTAATCTAATCGTATAATTATGTTGTTCTTATGTAGTTCTTAGTAAATATTTACCATTTACTGATACGATTATAAAATAATATCCTATAATGCACAACCTATATATTGTAAATATAAAGCTTTTCGTTCGCAATATCCTACACTCATCACCTGCATTTCCTATCCTATTTCAATTTTCAACAGCAATCCTAACTGGTAGTCATAATTCACTTTTCTTCTGTTATATTAATAGCCACATCTATGATACAATACACTTTCAGGCTGAAATGGAATATGATAATCTAGTTATATTTTTTAATTGTTCATGTTCCCCTTTGCTTATTTATATATACAATATGAGCCATAACAAGTACCAATGCCACAATACTATTATGTATTTTATAAACTACATTTCAACTTGCGATTTCCTCTCCCGAAAAGAGCATAAAAAAACCAGATTGTATGGTGAATGTTTCACTTCCATTCACTAACAATCCGGTCGTCTAGCAACTCTCAAGAGATTTGATTATTATTCACTTTCTATTTCTCTCGATATGCAACAAGGGAGCATTATCGCACAATTCAGGATAGATTGCTGCGTCAGTTATTTCACAATCACTTCCTAAACCGGATAGGTAAAAAATACGTACCTTGATGAACCTCGAAAAAGATTGCTGATTTGAGTTGTTCCTACGGGAGCAACCCACCGCCATTACCGAATATGACGAGCAGCTGGTCAGACGGCTGATTGAATAGGTTACCGCCTATTTAGATAAATTCACCGCGGAATTCAAATCAGGTGTCAGCTTTGATATTATGGGATAAAGAGAGCTCCTCATCTCAGGGAATGTATCCTTGTTATGGGGAGCTTTGTTTTATTTTTCATTCAAAGCACAGTATTTAAATCACAAGAACTTCTGTCATTTCCCTTACTACTTCTTCATCGTCATAGCAAATGTTACCTTCGAGTTCTTGCCACTTTTGATGGATCTCATCCGCATTGCGTATTAATTTATCATATTCAGAATGCCTTGCCATTGTACTCTTAAAAACTTTTACACCATATTTTACGACAGCAATAATTTCCGTCACGTTTATTTCCCAAGGAGATTTATTAATAATTACTTTTCCAACATTAACAGCTGTTACGATTGAATGAGCAACAAGAAGCATTTCATTCAGTTTTTCTTTGCTTCCTGGCTTAAAGAAATGTTTTACTACCTCAAAATTTGAATAATCTTCAGATACTTCAAATTCTGCCTTATACTCTCTTACAGATTGAATTGAAAAATAAATTCTTATAATAACCTCTATAATTATCGTTGACAGTGATTGCACGATATTATTTTTACAGTTAAATCCGTTTTGATACATATCTGCAGCAAATTTTCTTAACTGACGATTATCACATTCTGCTAATAAATAGCCGTCCGGTACACTTTTGATTGAATTGTTCGATTAAAAGACATAAAAAGCCCTTCACCTCCTGACATAATATTAAAAGATAGTCAGAGAGACGAAAGGCTCACTCTAAGTTCATATATAGACATGACTGCATACACTAGAAACTTTTCTTGCTTCATAGTTGTCACAGCATTTCATTTTCTTACCCATGACTATCTTATCATAATTCTTCTAATGCGTCCAGCACTTTAATACTTTAAAGCGTGACTTTTTTTTAAAAAGATTATCCCTCAATGGTTTTTATATAATGATTCAGCGCTTCTTCTAAACTGCTCTTGCCCTCAAAGCTGACTTTCACCACCATACCATTGTCCAGATAGCAATACGGGTTCTTTATCTGACGAATGAAATCAAGCATTCTCTCTTCATCAGACAAATTGGGGTTGATTTTTACATCCTTAATATCCACCAATGATTCTTTATCCACAGTCTGGATATCCATTTCTTTCATCGTTCTAAGCTGTTCTACCAGTTTTTCCTTCTCCTCCATATGTTACTTGCTGTTTACATGCTTGTTTTCCAATAGAACAAGCAAGGAAGGTCTTTCCTGATCCTGTGAATCCCTGAAAGAATATATTTGAGTTACTATCGATGAACTGGCAAGTGGACAGTTCCTGTATTTTGTCTCTATCAATACCTCTTGCTGTATAGTAAACATCATGCACTTCCGCTTTGGGAATCCTGAACTTTGACATTTTTATCAGCCGTTGGATCTTACTGTTATACTTCTCTTGGTAAAGATAGTCCACTAATCGTAACATTCGCTCATCAAATGATAGAGTTACTGTGTTAATATCTGACTGTTGTAATTCTAATACAGTAATGATTTCATCTAGGTTCAGTTCACGAAGTTTTCGTTTTGTTTCATCATTAATCATTACTGCCACCTCCATAATACTCAGTTCCTCAAATATACCCTTGAGAGTTCTGCTGTGGTTTGGATGATGCTTTTTTCTGTTCCAGATATATCTGATCTTGATTTGCAGCTAAAATGGCTTTAAGATGATGATAGCGGGGCACTCTGACTCTTGTCAGTACCAGTTCACAGGCTGTTTCCAGACGAACCTCTGAATAGGTTTTGCTCAGGCGTAAAACGGACAGGGAGGAATTATATCCCTGTTCTTTTATTTTAACTTCACGGAATATCCGATCTATGACTTCTGCGGCATTACTTCCGATGGAACAAGCCCATCGTTTGATTCGGATATCATCCCATTCAGGCTGATTAAACGATCTGGCATATCCTCGTCATGTGTCGAATAGCGGTTAGAAACGTACTCAGAAAAGCGGTTATGTGTTGCAACCCGTTCCCCTTTAATATATATTTCCAGTGTCGTATCTGTTATCTTTAAATCAGCCTCTTTCCCGACATGCTGATATGGGCAGGAATAACGATTCTTAGCGTAAATTATATGACAATCTAGATTTACTTTGCGCTTATATATCCATTCGGCGATTTCATACGGAATATCAGGAAGTTTTTGTAGATATCGCCTTTCTTCCTGATAAACAGCACTACGGCTGCCTTCCCTCTTCTGAAAAGGTTCATTGTTAAATTCAGAAAGTTTCTCAGCTACAGCTACTTTTAACTCCTGAAGGGAATAGAATATCTTGTTTCTGAGCTTTGCGATGATAGCAGTAGCTACTTTGCCCACGGTGCCTTCTACGGATGCTTTTTGTTTTCGTTTTCTAACACCAGTTGGCATGATAGCTGTCATGTAGTGCGAACCCAATGCCTCGTAATTATCATTCAGGATAATATCTCCGTGCTTTGGATGCATGATAACACCCGTTTTAAGGTTGTCGCATACTGTTCTGATTGTTACTCCGTCAAAGAATTCGTACATATGTATATGACATCTGAGCCAAGTATCCTGCTTCATATCAAGACATGGTTCTACAAAAGAATACTGGCTGTATGGAAGAGTCGCAACAAACAAATATACCGTGATTATTTCACCGGTGCTTATGTCCAGGTATGACATAGTTGGACCAGACCAGTCCACTTCTGTGATGATGCCAGGTTTATGAAGTAGATGATTTGTCAGCTTGTTACCAATCGTAAAGTCGGTGTATCCATCACAAAACTTGGTATATCCCATAGGAATGTCTGCCACAGTTTTACAACGATCACAATACTCTTTGTGTAGTAGCTTTAGTGTTACTCCTACCTTTTTCAGCTCCTTGTGAACGTGTTCATAATCAGCTTCTTTATACATATTTTCCACAGTATGCTTATCTGGGTAAAACATGTGGTATACCTCTTCTTCATCTTTATCTTTGATATCTTCAAAGGTAAGACAAAGAGAATCAGCGATATGAAAAACATCACCGACAGAATTTTTCGACATATGTCTTGTAGCAGCAATGGCATTGCGTGACATATGTGCAGATCGAAGCTCTAAGATAAGCTTCACTTTGATTTTATTGGCCATAATAAAAGGCCTCCCTTCTGTAAATTGTGGTAGCATTATGCTCCGATTTATATTTTACAGAAGTTTATTCAATAAGTGGATCTATTCTGCGAAACATATGAGATAGATAAGGTGGATTCATTGTTCGTATCGGTGGATCTCAACTGTGAATTGTTGGATCTATACGCGCGAAATAATCAGTAAGCGACGCTTTAAATTTACTGGGAGCAGAGGATTTGACCCTTACATTTGACCCTTACAGTAGATCACTATGTAATGAATTTGGGTTGTCAACAATAGCAATACATAGAAGATGGACTACAACACCCTACTCTAAGAATATCACAGTCCATTTCTCATATTATTAAGTTGTCCGAATTGTTCCCCTATTGTCCGGCGTCTGACACCTTTGCGTAGTGACGTGGTAACGTAACGAATCTTCCTATGAAATTAATTCTCTAGCAAAAGTGGTTATACGGAGCAAGTTTTTTCTATTATTTTCATAAGCCATTTATCATATGTTATTTTTTTAGTTTGATCAATAGCTATGCAGCATACAAATACTATAAATATTGTACACATTGCGTGTATAATTAATAATGGCGAATCTTGGTAATTTCTATTTTTAAATATACTATTCCATATAAATGGTCTCATAAAATAATTATCATGAATCAAATAAACAGAAAAAATAGATGTTGCTATTATATTAATAAACTTATTATTTTTTATTTTCATACCTTTAAAACCTAAAAATAATGTAACCGAACAAACTACTAATGGTAATTTATTATATGCCATGAAGTAAGTAGCATTTGAACCAAAAAAAGCAATTTTTAATCCTAATAGATTGAACAATATAACCGATAATAATATCATGGCATATGTAATAAATGCTATAATAAGATTTAATCTGTTATTCTCAACATACTTACTTGAATAAAGTTTGAAATATGCTCCAAAACTATAGACAACTATAAACCATACCAAGTTTGACAACCCGAATTCAGCACCGGTAAATGTTGGGATGATAACCCATATAAAAATTACAACCCCTAGTAATCTATTATATACATCCACTTCAATACTCGTCAGAAATTTATTTATGAATGGAGATAATAAATATAACAAAACATAGTTTGTCGCAAACCAGTATCTGCTAAAAATCAAAGGAAATATAGATTTTATTAACTCTTTAATATTAAAGTCACTTAAACCAAAACACATAAATATAAAAGCAAATAGTATTGAATAAAACTGTACTTCCAAAACAATCTTTATTAATTTTTTTAAAGTAAAAGAAGAGTTAATCATAAAATATCCAGTTATTAGAATAAACAAATTTACTCCTAATTTACCTCCCATTGCTAATAATTGCACTACTATTTTATTTATAGTTAAGTCATTACTAAAATCAAAGTCACCATGTATTGAATAATGATGCATAATAATTAAAATCATACTAATTATTCTGAGCAACTCTATATTTGTGTTTCTCTTAATAGTCTTCATGATACCCTCTCCTTTAAATTTAATAAATTATTATGCCTTTTTCCAACACGTATCCTCACATAAATAAGAGGTATTTGTAATACAACAAAATTATAGCATATTATATTAATGTTGACTTTAAACATCTTTCACTCCACATTATCCAACAAAATTCAAATAGAATTATTTATTTAATATTAAGCTAATAAAGTTTCCTCTTTTTTTATAATGTAGTAACAATGTAATAAGAACTAGACCAAATAAATATACACCTAATCCTATAAAGTTATTGTTAATATTTGTACACAAGTAAAAATACACCATCATTATAACTAAATAAAGAAAATTTCTCTTCCAGTTCAAATTAAAATGTTTGATGAAATAGGCCTCAATTAATAGATACCATAATAACATAACAATTATGGAAGCAATTGATATAGACACTGGAGTTCCATATATATAATAAACTATTGTATTGGCAATAATTGACATTCCCAATATTGAGACGCTCTTAATGAAAAACTCCATATTACGCCCTAAGGTTTTATAATAATTATGCATTATAACCATAATCACAGAACTCATTGCAAGCCCAGGGAAAATCACCTTGAATATGTCAATTGAATCTATATATTTGGGAAGAAAATAATTTATGAATAATTTTAGTGGAAAATAAATAGTCAAAGCAGAAAAAACCAACAACAACATCCCCATTTCTAATAAATCATAGTTGTTTTTTAGTTGCTTATCATCAGTACGCTTTAATATTGGATAAACAACAGTCGAGACTGCTGTAGTTGCGACTGTCACTAATGTAAGCATATTATAAGCAAAAGCATACTTAGCGTATACTTCGTTATCAAAAAGGACATTCACGAATTGTCGATCTACATTTAACATTAACGTAGCACATAAATTTGAGAATAAGAGAGGTAACCCTACTTTCAGCAAGGTGATAATCTCTTCAAACTTATTATATTTTCCTGTATTAGTACCAAAAGTTATATCTTTATATGTGTACATGTACCATATTGTAAGTAATATCTGTATACATGTATAAAATAGAATATAAGATTCATAGTTTAAGTCCTGATTCCCATGTCTACAAATTATCCAAAATATAACTACGCCTACTGATGTAAATAATGCTTGCAAAGAATTTCGAAGTGATAATTCATTAAATCTCCCTGTTATTTGAGAAATCACTTGATAATAAGATGTCATATTAAATGACCATATATATATCGCTACAAAGATAAAAATATTTCTATATTCTCCGCTTAATGATATAGCACATATTGTTATTAGAACAGCAGATATTATAATTTCGAAGACACATAAAAATTGACTGTAAAATCTAAACTTATTTTTTTCAAGTTCATCATAAGCCATTCCACCATATAACAAGTATATACCATCAACTATTCCAAATCTAAAAATCGAACTGTAAGATATATAAAGTGTAAATGCTTTATAATATCCATACTCGGATATCCCCATTATTTTTGGTAAAATGAAACCTGTCAAAAGACCAGCAAATAAGACGAATATATTGCTTAATGCAACCTTAATAACATTATTCAAAGACAAACTAACTTTTTTATTTGTCGCTCTCTTCACCTAGTACCCCCATCACACTTAAGCATAGATATAAATTATTTGATTTTACGCTAAGATCATAATTTAATTTATACAGCATCATATTTGGTTTTCAATCAAATTATATATTCTGAAACAATTTTCAATATCAACAATAGGAAAAAATGAATCAATGCGTTTTATATAGCAATCTTCAATCTGATATTTGCTTTGACTAATTGCAATAATGTAGTCTACAACAGATTTTTCATCAGTCAAAATAGGTCCAAAACCATCTTTTTCATATGAAAAATATCCTTCTTTGTAATGATTTTTCCTATATTCATTTTTGTCAAATTGAAAAAATAATTCTGGCTTTTTCATATATGCAAAATCAAAAAATACACTTGAATAATCTGTTATCAACATTTTCGATTCTTTCAATAATTGCTGTACATCATAGTCTAATGGTGATGCAATCGTAATATTATCACATATACATTCATCAAATAAATATCTATATGGTTGAAAAGCGTAATGCAAGTAAAACACCAATTGAATATTATTACTTTTTAAATAATCTATTAATTTTTTATCTTTTAGTAAGTTAGAGTAACTAGAAAAAAATAAACTTTTTTTAAACTTATCTTCTTCCTCTAAATCAGGAGTCGATGATTTACTTTTTGTGCTAAGCCATTTACGAAATGTTGGCATAACTAAAATCTGCTGATGAGTAGATGAATTATCAATTAAACCATCAAATCTACAAAACCCTGTATAAATTGCATTCAAACTAGGATAACCAAATTCTTCTTGAAAAAAAACAGCTTCTCTAGGTGAAGCACAACAAACTAGAGAGTATTCTTTCACCGAATAATCCATATCCTCATGATTCAATTTATCCTTTGTTATTCCATGCTGTAACCAAAAATACTTTTGGTTTCTTACCCTAAATATTATTTTGCACATCTTTTCAGAGTATGGGAATGGTAAAGCTTGGGACGAAATTAACTTAGATGCTTTAAAATATAAAATACAGTGCTTTAGAGAATTTTTAATAATAATGTTATCACTAAAATTACTAATATTTTTCATATCATATGAATTCCTCGTAACAACATAGAATACTTTATGATTATGTTGAATTTCCATACAATATTTAAAAAAATACAAACCATTATCTCTGGCTTCATTTGGTTTTTCACATACTAGCCAAACATCGCCTGAAGTAAAAAGTGTAATAATTTTAGCCAACCACAATTTCAAACTACCATAGAGTAAATATGCTATTTTCATTTTATATTTCCTTTCTTACGATCAAACACAAGCAAGTCATGAGCCTTACCACTCCACTTTTTTATAAGATTCTTATCATTGACATATATCATCCTTAATAAGACATCGAATGCCTGTAAAGTACTATTCCTATTTTTATTTTGATTATATTTATGCGAGGCATATTTCCTCATTAATCAGATATGGTGTTCGAAACGCTATTATTACAACTGATTTTTCTAGAATCCTGTATGAGCGCTAGTACAAACATAAATGGTATCCAGAACCTATAATTTGTAAGAGTATTATCCGTTAATGAATAAGATAAAAAAGCTAAAATGAAGCATATTACATAACTTTTTTTCAGCATTACGGTGTTCTTAATTACTTTTCTAAACATGAATAAAAACATCTTAAAGTAAATAAAAGCCCCAAAGAAACCTGTCTCATAATACACTCTAACGTACTCGTTATGTGCTGCTCTAAATCCATTCTTTAGTGCATTATCTGTTAAAGTTTTTAAATTTCCTAGGCCATTTCCTATAATTGGATTTTCAACTATAGAAATCATGTATGCCCATGCTTCAAATCTACCAGATGAATTAAAAGTTCCATTCGAAAAACTTCTATTTATTACTAGTAAAGTAGCTTCAATTAATGGAATAGTACTAATTAAAATAATAACCAAGGTAATTAAAACCTTATTTCTCGACTTTTTAGTTTCTTTTATCCAGATTAAAATATTCGGTAATAATACTATAAAAGCAGCAAGTATTCCACCTCTAGTAAGAGTCAGTAAAACTATCCCAAAATCTAAGTATGCTAAAAGTCTATACTTTTTTATTGAAGTAATTGAATAAATAGTTAATGATGCCATTATTGAAATTACTGAATAGAAAGCAAGATTTGTGGCCATGGAGATTCCACCAAAACCACTACCATCTACTCTACTAAAAATAGGAACTAATTGTAATGGTAATAGAATAATGGCTAGTACAATTGAAATAATAGGTAGCCAAGCTATTACTTTCAAAGCAGCTATTCTGTTATTTTCAGGCCAACAAACACAGAATGTAAGAATTCCCAAAAATGTTGATAAATATGCAGTAGCAAAATCTTTATAAGTATACGTGTTATTAAAATCCGCACCTAACATCCCAGCAATTAACAATAAAATAGAAATGAATACAAGTATTTTTGTATAATATTTGTATCGATACTTAAGCAAGCTAATAATTGCTGTCCCAAGTAAAAGCAGTTTAATAATAAAATCCATATCAATAATCGAAAACCAAGCATAATACACAACCGTAGACATAATCAGTACTGTGAATGCACATACTTTTTTTACTAGAATAAAATATCCCCAAACAACTATAATACTTATTAAAAAAATATAGGAAAATAAACTACTCATTTATGTCATCTCCTATCGGAACCAACTCCCATTTATCTTGATATAAATCTTTTCCATCACCATTTGAATACCATCTTGATGGTGCGATTACCTCTAGTCCATCTGAGAGGTACTGTGCCCACCAACTAAAAGAACTGTTTGAAAGGATAAAATACTTACATGAACTCATTAATAATAATTTTTGAGAGACATTGTCTTTACCTGATTCATAATACATTGGACATTTGAATTTGACATTCTCTTTAACCCATAATATATCATCGGAAAAACAGATAATCGATATCTTTGGGTTCCAAGAATACAGCATTTCAACTGCTCTAGTAAAATAGTTCATATCACACAAATAATATCTCTTAGTAATTTTTGAATTATATACATAATCTCCTCTTCTAATCGAAACACAGACAGAATCACTGTTCAATACAGTGCTCATTAGCTTTTTATTACAATCCTTAATCCCCTCTTTAGGAACAATCTCTGATAATAATATTGCTCGAATATCATCAAAGTACTTGTGTGATTGCCAAAAGCCATTAACGTATATATTTTTATATTTCTTCAGAAGATTAAAATCAAAATTCATATAATCTTCTCCCATCCAATATAACACTCCAAATTTCAAAAGAAATCTAAATCTTATTTTTTCAAAATACTTTCTTACTTTATATTCTGGTTTAAAAACTTTACCAAAAATTTTATGGAGAATCGAGTTTGAATTCAGATAAAAAGGTAATTTATTATTTTCAAAATGGCATTTATCATTTAAGATATATTGATTCAATGTCATTTCATATGAGGGAAAATACTTGCTGAGATTGAATGTACTTAAACAAATCTCTTCACCAGTTTTTTGCTGAACTTTCCTTGCAAATGCATATATAAATAATTGATTCCCTAAATTACCTTTAAGATCTACATAAATCAATACTTTCCCCTCCTGCTTCCCATCTCTTATTAACTAACTATTATTTTTCAAAACCATCTAAGGTACATAAATATGTTCCAACGATAGCTCCTCAAAGTAATTTACATAATATTTTTGTAATTTTTCGATTTGACAATTTTATATAAATGTTCTGAATACTAATAGCTTTAAGGTACTTATTTTTACGCCATTTCGGAAAAAACGTATCAATAGAATCCCAAAACAAAGTAACCATTTCAATTCTCTTAGCTTTTTCATCTATCTGCATAACTTTTTTCATAAATGAGCATAATAGATTCCTAACCATTTTATATTCGATTTCTTGAGAAAAACAATCATATCTTTCTTCTACTTTAAGTGTATTAATAACATCCGTATATATATATATTATTTCTTTAACCCTAACTTGGCTACTATATGAAATAGAGTTCTCTCTTTGAACATAATGAATTAATGGTTTGTTTACTGTTACAATTTTTGAAATATCCGTTATTTGTGAATATAACTTAAAAAAGAAATTCAAATCTTCATATAGCCATCCTTTTGGAAACGACACATTATATCTCAGTAAAAAATCACGATTTATTAATTTATTCCATGCTACAACAGATGATTTAACAAAAAACTCATTGATTGATGTATATTTATTTGGTAACCTTTCAATAGTCTCCTTTGTATCGTAACTATACCAAAATTCACATTCTACTAAAAATGCATTATTCTCTACAGCAGCCAAGTAAAGCATCTCATATGTTTTATGCTCAACAAAGTCATCACTATCAAGAAAACAAATATATTTTCCTCTAGCGAATTGGATCCCAAAATTTCTAGCATCTGAAAGACCACCATTTTCCTTATAATGATAAAAGAATTTTGAGTCTAACTTATAATCTTCAATATATTTTTTACATATTTCTCCGGATTTATCTTTTGAACCATCATTGATAATTATTACTTCAATACTATCTAAAGTCTGCATTCTTAAGCTTTCCAAACAACGTAAGACATATTTTTCAACATTATATACCGGTATTATTATGCTTACACAAATCTCTTCCAACCTTACATGCCCCCAAATGAATTATCTTATTTCTATAGATATATTTGTTAAACACTGAAAATCTTATTAATATAAACATTAATCATCGATTGTATTTGCTTTTGATTTGAATAAAACATTGAAAATTCATGCTCTAATGCCATTTCTATCTGACTAGTCAAAGATTCATTTTCATCTTTCACAATTACATAGTTCAACTCACCAAATGAATAAGCTATTTCAAATTGATGATCATCAACATGTTCTCCAAATTTTTTTAAACGTGGATACACAATGATTGGCTTTTTATACTTCAGACCTTCAACGATTGTTCCAACACCACAATGCGTGATTAACAAATCACACTCTCTTATACAATTAATATGCTCCTCTTTTTCCATAAATCGGCAAAATTCGTATGATTTAGGTATATAATCCGAGTTTCCAATCTGAGCTATCACATCCTCGATTAGTCCCTGCTCTACTAATTCATCGATTTCTTTCAACAATCTGTTAAATTGAAATTTCTGCGTGCCAACTGTAACAAAAATCATCTTAATAACCAAATTGAGTTCAATTGAACCTAATGCACTTAACCTTATCCCTTTCTCTTAAATCGTATATCAAAAAACCACTCCCCCATATTTTGCTTTTGGGTAATGTTCCATCATCGTTTCCCATTGTACAATAAACAAATCTGAAAATGGATATATCAACTTACCTGTTAATGACTTATTGTACACTCTTGCAAAAGATTCAATAAAAATAATTTTTGCCCCGAACACTTTTGATACAATGCAAAACGGAAATGCAATTAATGCTCCAGTCGATAGAACAATATCTGGTCTCTCTTTCTTTATAATTCTAAAGGCTGTAATAAATAATCTGAAGAAATGTAATAAAAAAAACTTTTCATGTCGGTTTATTTGAGTAACCAAATACATTTCACTATATTTTGATTCCTGAGCCTGTCCGCCTTGCTCAGTTACAAAAAAACATTCCGATGATTCAATAACATCTTTTAAACACATTAATTCTTCCCAATGTCCTCCGGAAGATGCTACACAACACATTTTCAACTTTCCTGCCTTATTCGTTTCTATAAACATTATGTTTCTCCTATATCTTGAGATAATAATTAATACATACTCATTAAGTGAATTTCGTTTACAATTAAATCTCTCCATTATATAAATATGAAAGTACTCTTAAATTAGTAATCACACTTTGTTCTTATTGAAGAACAAGTACAAATTTACTTTTATGAAACAGAATAACTCAAACTTCCCATACCGTTTTTAACGTTTAAACCTTGAAAAATATGGGGATTTGAGTGTTTTTATTAGTGAAAAGCACCAATTCTTGGTATAATATGAGTAACAACACACAACAAATACACAAAAAGAGGTGCTACTCATAAAGGGAAAAAATATAATCTGAAGCAACTAGGTAAACTTGTATCCTTCAGTAAGCCTGGAGATATTCTATTTTCCATCTGTGTAAAAACTGGAAAACTTCAGATACCAGTAAAACTCGTTTTTGTTCGGAATAGAAACAAACGTAGTGAATATATTATAATTTTGTCAACTGACTGTAGTCTAAGCAACAATGAAGTTGTTCGCTTATTTGGAAATCGCTGGAGCATTGAAGTTTTTTTTCGAGCAAGTAAATCGCTACTTGACCTTGGAAGCGAATTTCAAGGATTGAGTTACGATATGACAGTAAGTAGTACTGCCATTGTTTACACAAGATATATCTTATTAGAATGGCTTCGCAGAAAGAAAAATGACGACAAAACTATCTGTGAACTATTCTATGTATGCTGTGATGATATTCAGGACATGGAATTAACCACAGCATTGAAGCAATTATTAAATATTTTAACAAATGGATTGCAAAATTGTGCAATCACTATATCAAAAGAAGTAAAAAGTCAACTTATTAATTGGTTTGTTTCTCAACCCTTGTTTATTCAGGCATTACGCCAAGATTTGGGGTGGGAAGTTTGAGTAATTACTCTGTAATAGAATATCCGGACTTTTTAACATTTCTCTTGCTCTAAGACTAAAATACTTACTATTATCTCCTCCAACAATAACATGGTCAATTAATGGTATCCCCATTAAATCTCCGACCTTTATCATCCTGTCAGTAAGCCTTACATCTGCCTTTGAAGGTTCAAGATTAGAACTGGGATGGTTGTGGACTTATGCTAAGTCGTGGCTTATGTGAAGACAGATTCTAAATTTGCTTAAAATAAAGCCTTTTCTGAGAGTCAGATTTTATGCTGGTTCTCAGAGTCGTCTTCACATAAGTTACAACTTAGCATAATATAGCTCTCACCCCTGCAAAAATCGCCCTGCAGAGGGTGCACACCTGTGAGGACATCAAAATCGCCGAAAACTGTCTACGAAATATAGCCCATCTTTTTCACCTCTGGCTCCCTTTATGGGAGTTACCACTTGGTAATTTTCTTGTCGCTTCGCTTCCTTCAAATCCAAGAACTAATGTCTATTATGTCCTCACAGTATTACAGTGTATCTTCCGATTTTCTGCACTTTTGACACAAAAGACCTCGTGACCATGAAGGACATCAATGCTGCCTTCTACTCCCATGACGATTGGAATGTTCAATTGTTCAAGTTATGTATTACCCCATTCATATCTCTCCCACTGTCTTCTGAACTATTTTTGTCAATGTGGACATCCTGTCTCACCTATGACTTATAATTCGATTTTAAACTTTTTTATTCAAACATGATAATCAGCAATCAGAATTTCCTCCAATTGCTGAATACGACTCTCCCCTCCTTCAATGTCAAAATCCCTTGGTTTTACAAGGTTTTATTTATTTTCTCGGGTAAGAAAATATGAACTCAGCAGACCTCCCATCTGGACTACCTGCTTTTGTTCCTATTATGCCGTATTCATATTATGCCGAAAGTAGATAATACCGTATTGATTTAACGCCTAATATGCATTTTAACAATCAACTATTTCGACCCCACCCCCAACATCACAACCTTAGCAGTCCTAAGTATCAACCTAACATCCAACCCAATAGACCAATTATCGATATACTCAAGATCCAGTCTAACAACCTCTTCAAAGTTACCAATATCACTTCTACCACTTACCTGCCATAATCCAGTTAACCCAGGTTTTAGACTTAACCTTCGTTTATGTCTTGATTCGTACTGCTCAAACTCATCAGCAGTGGGTGGTCTTGTGCCTACTAGGCTCATATCTCCTTTTAGGACATTCAGAAATTGCGGAAATTCATCAAGGCTTGTCTTTCGTATGAACTTACCTACCTTTGTGATGCGAGGATCATTATCCATCTTAAACATAAGTCCTTGCATCTCATTTTTATCCATCAGGTCTTTTTTTCGTTTCTCTGCATCTGTACACATGGAGCGAAACTTATATATCTTAAACTTCCTTCCATTCTTTCCAATTCTTATTTGGGAGAAGAATACTGGACCTTTGGAATCTAGTTTTATCATTGGTGCAAGGAATAAGGTTATCATTCCTGTAATAATCACACCCGCCAGACCACCAATGACATCCAATAACCTTTTCAAAAGCTCTTGCTTACTATCGAATATTCCAGTGGAGAAGGTAATCACCTGCTGTCCTGCAAAGTTCTCAACAGACTTTTCCTTAAAACTAAACATGGGATTCATCTCAATATTGACATGAACACTAACTCCCATCTTCTCAAACTCTAGAATTGCTTCGTTAAGGCTATATTCACTACTGTATGGGAGATTAATGAATACTTCATCCACAACATTTAAACGTAC